>DCTE01000062.1 GCA_002329405.1 Ruminococcaceae bacterium UBA1448
AACCGGAATCCAACCTTGATTTTAAAAACCAGCTGATCGTGCTGGAGACTCTCTCCCGATTGGCAGCAGAAGGAATGATCTGCCTGTTCAACACTCACTACCCTGCGCACGCTCTCCAGCGGGCGGGAAAGAGCTTTCTGCTCTGCAAGGATGGCAGCAGCATCTTCGGTCCGACTCGCGAGGTGGTTACCGAAGNNCGGGGTACAGGCGGTGATCGGAGAGGTCGAGACGCCGGAAAATGTTTTGCGCAGTGTGCTGCCGGTCGGGATTGTGCCGGAGGATTGGAACGAAATGGAGGACGCTGTTGTCCGCAGTATTGTACATAAAATCGCTTCCATCACCATCCTGACCAATGATTACGGGATGGCGGGACGAATCAATGAGATTCTCCACCGGTATTCTGAACTGATTATCGGCCGGATGGGAATGCCCTATAAAAAGGCAGGGGTATATTTCATCACCGTTGCGCTGGATGGGACGGAAGCAAAGATTCATGCACTTGGAGATGCGCTTTCCCTGCTGCCCGGTGTCAGCGTCAAGACGGTGTTTGCAAGAGAAGAAGAAGGAATAGAACTTTATGGATAATCGTCAACGAATTGACCGGCTGGAACAGCAAAAACAGCTCCCAAAGGAAGACTGGGTGCAGCTGCTTTCCACCTTTACGCCGGAGGACAGGGAATATGCCGCTGAGAAGGCGCGGGCCATTTCAGTCGGGATTTTTGGCAATCAGATCTATTTCCGCGGGATCGTGGAATTTACCAATATCTGCAANNGAATGACTGCTATTACTGCGGAATCCGCCGCTCAAATGACGCGGTTTCCCGTTACCGGCTGACACTTGAAGATATTCTCGAATGCTGCCAGGAGGGGTACCAGAGCGGATATCGTACCTTTGTACTCCAAGGGGGCGAGGATAGCTGGTTTACCGATGAGCGGATGGTCGAGATCATCCGCGCCATTAAAGAACAGCATCCCGAATGTGTGGTCACCCTGTCGATCGGGGAGCGGAGCCGGGAATCTTACCAGCGGATGTTTGACGCCGGAGCACAGCGGTATCTGCTGCGGCATGAAACAGCAAATACCGTACATTATGGTAAACTGCATCCGGCGGTACAAACGCTGGAAAACAGAATACGCTGTCTGTATGACCTGCGGGAGATCGGATATCAGGTCGGCTGCGGATGTATGGTCGGTTCGCCTTACCAGACAGTAGAATGTCTGGCGGAGGATATGATCTTCATGGGCGAGTTTAAGCCGCATATGATCGGCATAGGCCCGTTTATCCCCCACAGCCAGACTCCGTTTAAGGATTTCGCGGCAGGGAGCGTTGAAATGACGCTGATGATGCTGAGTTTATGCCGGATTATGATTCCTGAGGTACTGCTTCCGGCGACAACCGCGCTTGGAACGGTGCGGGGGGACGGGCGGCAGGAAGGGGTACTGGCGGGATGCAACGTCATCATGCCCAATCTTTCGCCCTTGTCGGTGCGGAAAAAATATATGCTGTATGACAACAAGGTGGGAACTGCCGATTCAGCCGCCGATGGCATGGCACGGCTGGCAGCTCAGATGGAAGCAATTGGCTATCAAATGGTTTCCGGCCGGGGGGATTCTCCCAGAATGCGGCAGTAAACGTCAGTAGTTTGATTGATGATATAAAGGGGAAAGAATGATGATTAAGATTGCAGTATATGGAAAAGGCGGCATCGGAAAATCGACGACGGTCTCCAATATCGCGGCGGCACTGGCCGATGAGGGGATGCGGGTCATGCAGATTGGATGCGACCCGAAAGCGGATTCCACCAGCAGCCTGCATGGTGGCAAACGGATTAAAACGGTGTTGGAACTGGTTCGGCAGAAGCCCGGCAATTTGGAGCTTTCCGAGATGGTGACCGAAGGGTACGGCGGGGTCGTCTGTGTTGAAGCGGGCGGACCGACACCGGGCAGCGGGTGTGCCGGACGCGGGATTATCACCGCGCTGGAAAAACTGGAGGAGATGGGCGGTTATGAGGTCTACCGCCCGGATGTAATCATCTATGACGTTTTGGGCGACGTTGTCTGCGGCGGCTTTTCTGCGCCGATGCGGGAAGGTTACGCCGACAGTGTCTTTGTCATTACATCGGGTGAAAATATGGCGATTTATGCGGCTGCCAATATTGCGACGGCAATTGAAAATTTCCGCGACCGCGGCTATGCGACCCTCGGCGGAATTATTCTCAACCGGAAAAATGTAAAGGATGAGGAAAAGAAGGTCGCGGAGTTTGCAGAAGAATTCCATTCTTCGATTGTCGGAACCCTTGACCGCTCCGACCTTGTCCAGCAGGCGGAAGAGATGGGCAAGACGGTTGTGGAGGCCTTCCCTGACAGTGAGATGGCCAGTCAATACCGAACGCTTGCAAAAGCGGTGCTGGAAGCGGTGAAAAAAGGAAAGGATGAGGCGGATGCTGAAAAAGATTGAGCGGACGGCGATAGACAAAAGCTGTGCGGCAGTGCGGATTGCCGACGCAAAATTTCCGGCACCTTTTCGTTCGGGACTGGAGTATTCGGCTCCGGCACGCGGTACCTGGAACATCGTACATACCGGTATGCTGGTTCCGGAAGGGCACGAAATCTTTGTCTGCGCTGCCAGCTGCCTGCGGGGCGTCGTTCTGACCGCTGCCGAACAGGGGACCTCCGACCGGTTTTCTACCATCGCTGTGCGGGAAAACAACCTGCTGGACGGGGACATGGAACAGCTGATTATTGACGGGGTGGGGGATATTCTCTCCAAGCTCCCCAAACGTCCGCCGGCGGTGCTGCTGTATACCAGCTGTGTTCACCACTTTACCGGCTGTGACCTGAAACTTGTATACCGCCGCCTGCGGGAAAAATACCCGGATGTTGATTTTACCGACTGTTATATGAACCCAATCATGCGCAAAAGCGGATTGACGCCTGACCAGCTGATGCGGCGGCAGCTGTACAGCCTGTTGAAAAAGCAGCCGCTGGACCAAAAGAGCGTCAACATTATCGGCAATGACTTTGCGACCCTTCCGTCCAGTGAGCTGGTGGCGATTATAAAGGAGGGCGGCTATACCCTGCGGGAAATCCAGGATTGCCGCAGCTATGCGGAATATCAGCAGATGGCGACCGCTTCGCTGAATATCGTCTATAATCCGGCAGCTAAGGCCGGAGCGGCCGCACTGGAAAGACGGCTCGGACAGAAATATCTCTATCTGCCGCTGTCGTATGATTATGATGAAATCGTGGACGGGCTGAATACCCTCTGCGATGCGCTGCATCTGCCGCGGCAGGATTTTTCCAGACGGATCGCTGATTGTGAAGCGGCGATGGAGAAGGCCAAAGCGGTTATTGGTGATACGCCGATCGCGATTGATTATACCCTCTGTTACCGTCCGCTGAGTCTGGCGCGGCTGCTGCTCAGAAAAGGCTTTAACGTCCAGCGGGTTTATCTGGATGGAATCGGCGAGGAAAAGGCAGACTTTGAAGCACTGCAAAAAGAAGCACCCGATCTGATGCTGTATGCGACCGTTGAAGTCAAAATGCGGTTCCTGCACGGGGAAGATGCAGGCGCGGGTGGAGAACATTTTCTTGCTCTTGGACAGAAGGCGGCATATTTTACCGGCAGCGACAATTTTGTCAATATCGTTGAGTGCGGCGGCCTGTACGGCTTTGACGGCATTATCCGACTGGCCGGCGAAATGGAGGACGCTTATCTGCATAAAAAGGATGCCCGCCGGCTGATTCAGATTAAGGGCTTCGGGGGAGGATGCTGCTTATGAAACAGACTGCCAGCTTTATTTCAACCTATTCAGCCGATGTCTTCGGCGTTGCCTCCGCCCTTTATGAGCTGGGCGGCATGACGATTATGCACGATGCGTCCGGCTGCAATTCCACCTATAATACCCATGACGAACCGCGCTGGTATGATATCGACTCGATGGTCTATATCTCCGGCATTTCCGAAATGGAAGCGGTGATGGGGGACGACGGCAAGCTGATCGACGATATTGTCCAGGCGGCAGGAGAACTGTCTCCGAAGTTTATCGCACTGGCAGGAACGCCAATCCCGATGATGATTGGGACTGATTATAAGGCGGTCGCGTCGGTGATTGAAAAGAAGACCGGGATTCCGGCTTTTGGATTTGCGACCAATGGAATGCACGATTATCTGAGCGGAATTTCAATGGCGTTTGAAGCGTTTGCTTCGAGGATGACCCGCCCGATGGAGGTAGTTCCCCATAGTGTCAATGTCCTTGGGCTGACGCCGCTGGACTTTGCGGTCTGCGGGTATGACCGGGAACTGGTCAGCCGGCTGCAGGCAGACGGGTTTACAGTTCTTTCGACCTGGTCGATGGGGTGTAGTCTGGAAGATATTGGCCGCAGTGCGGCGGCTGAGGTCAATCTGGTCGTATCCTGGTGCGGCCTTGCAGCGGCAAAAAAGCTGAAAGCCATGTACGGAACGCCTTACGTGATCGGAGCACCGGTCGGCCAAAAATTTACCGCCGAGGTGCTGGATGCACTGCATCGGGCGGCAGAAGATAAAACCTGCCGCAATCTCTGCCAGCCTGCAAGCCCGGAAGGAACAACTGTTCTGATCGGGGAAAGCGTTACCAGCCTTTCGCTTGCGGCGGCACTGCGCCGGGAGGGCGGAGGAGATGTCCGGGTGATCTGCCCGGTCTGCTGTGAAAGCCAGCCAGGGCTGGTTCGCGCACTGGATGAGGATGAGCTAGTAAAGGCGCTGGCCGGTGCAGAAACGGTGGTTGCCGACCCACTGTATCAGCCGATCTGCAAGGATAAACGTTTTGTCCGTCTGCCCCATGAGGCGTTTTCCGGGCGGCTGTTCCGCCGGGAGGATGTCAACCTGCTGACCGGGTTTGACCGGTTGAAAAGGGAGCTCCTGGGAGAATAAAAAAGGCCGCGGATTTTTGTGGCACTGAAAGGAAAGAGTTACAATGAAAAAGAGTTTGAGCTTTATCTGTGCAATGGTTTTCCTGCTGACAGCAGCCGGCTGCGGCAACACTGCTTCTACTTCTTCTGAGTCGACAGAAAGCAGTGCTTCGTCTTCTTCTGAGACCACCTCTTCTTCTGAGGGAAGCAGTGAAGAGGTCTCTTCTGCCGAATCTGAGGGAACCGAAGAGACCCATATCGTCGTCGACCATGCAGGCAACGAGGTCGAAGTCCCCTATGATATCGAGCGGATTGCAGTCGCCGATATTTACCCGCTGCCGAGCGTCCTGTCGGTCTTCTTTGATTCGGCGGAAAAGATCGTCGGGATGGCGCCCGCCAGCATGACCGCCGCCCAGAACAGCCTGCTCAGTGAGCTTTATCCCGAAATCCTCAATGCGGAAACCGGTTTCACCGACGGCACCACGGTCAATATTGAAGAGCTGATCAAGCTGGACCCGGATGTCGTTTTCTATGGCGCATCCAACCCGGAAATCGGCGAACAGCTGAAAAACAGCGGTATTCCCGGTATTGCAATTTCGGTCAACAAGTGGGATTATAACGCAATTGAGACGCTGGACAACTGGATTTCACTGATCAGTGAGATGTTCCCGGATAACGACAAGACCCAGCTGGTCAGCGATTACAGCAACGAGGTTTATGACGAAATCCAGGAGCGGGTCGCGGATATGTCGGATGAAGACCGTGCACGTCTTTTCTTCCTGTTCCAGTACAGCGATACGACGATTGCGACCTCCGGTCAGCACTTTTTCGGTCAGTGGTGGGCGGATGCAATCGGCGCAGTCAATGTCGCGCAGGAGCTGACCACCGATAATGCCAACCAGGTCAGCATGGAGCAGATCTACGGCTGGAACCCGGACACCATCCTGATCACCAACTTTAACCAGGCAACCCCTGATGACCTGTTCGGCAATACGATCGGCAGCTATGACTGGAGCGAGATTGACGCAATCAAGCTGGGACAGGTCTACAAGATGCCGCTTGGGATGTACCGCAGCTATACGCCGGGCGTCGACACGCCGATCACCCTTTACTGGCTGGCAAAGACGGTTTATCCTGAGCTGTTTGAGGATATCGACGTAACCGAAAAGACGATTGATTATTATGACAGCGTCTTTGGCGTCCAGCTGACTGAAGAACAGGCGGAGTCGATCTTCACACCGGTGACCGCTGCCGGCGCGGTATATTTTGACTGATATAGATTGGATAAAGCGATGGGGATAATTGGAAACAGGAGGTAAAATAGATGGGAATGAATTCGACNNCCGGGGAACGGGTACATATCGGATTCTTTGGCCGCCGCAACGCCGGTAAATCCAGCGTCGTCAACGCGGTGACCGGGCAAGAGCTGGCGGTCGTGTCGGAGACCAAGGGTACAACGACCGACCCGGTGTACAAAACGATGGAATTGCTGCCGATGGGTCCGGTCATGATTATTGATACCCCTGGCTTTGATGATGAAGGTTCACTGGGGCAGCTGCGTATCAAAAAAACCCGTCAGGTGCTGAATAAAACGGATGTCGCGGTGCTGGTCGTGGATGCCGGCGAAGGGATTGGGAGCTGTGAACAACAGCTGCTCGGACTGTTTTCTGAAAAGCAAATTCCTTATCTGGTAGTTATGAACAAGTCGGACGTTGTTGCTGCTCCGGCAGAAGTTAAGCCGGAAGAGGTCTGGGTCAGTGCCCTGACAGGTGCGGGCATTTATGAGCTGAAAGAACGGATTGCGCGGCTTTCTGTCACCGATCAGCCCAAACAAAAACTGGTCGGCGATTTGCTCCATTCCGGTGATTTTGTCTTGCTGGTGACTCCGATCGACAAGGCTGCTCCAAAGGGACGCTTAATCCTGCCCCAGCAGCAGACCATC
>DCTE01000220.1:0-142 GCA_002329405.1 Ruminococcaceae bacterium UBA1448
CGCTGACCAGGATATCCACCTCGTCCAGTCCGCCGATCCGGTAGAGACATTTTTTCTCGAATTTGCTGGAGTCGCAGAGTAAAATCCGTTTTCCGGCTCCATGCAGCATCTGCCGCTTGATAGCCCCCTGTTCAAAGGTGCT
>DCTE01000220.1:164-4828 GCA_002329405.1 Ruminococcaceae bacterium UBA1448
GTTTGCGCTTAATCCGCCGCAGGAGATAAAGCAGTATCCCGGGTTCAGCCCGGATAAATAGTTCAGCGTGTCGGCACCATACAGCGACCCCGAGTTTGGCCGCACGGTTCCGCATGCGATAATGACCCGAAGGTCAGGATTTTCCGCCAGCAAAAGGGCATTGCGCAGTCCGTTGGTAATGACGGTCAGGTCTGAAAAGCTGGTAAAATGCGGAATCATCGCTCCTGCCGTTGAACTGGAATCGAGAAAGAGGGAGCTTGCGTTTTGTAAAAGCCCGGCTGCAAGTTCGCCGATTGTTTTTTTCTGCCGGCGGTTTTCCTGTTCGCGGACGCGGGCGGAGGCTTCGTCTCCGCTCGATTCAAACAGCACCGCACCGCCATGGGACCGGCGGATCAGCCCGGCGTTTTCCAGTTCCGCAAGGTCACGGCGGATGGTCGACCCGGAGGCAAAGAGGGTTTCAGCCAGCTCGTTGACGGTGACCGATTTTTTCTGCCGAAGGATATTCATAATCTCTTCCTGGCGTTGGAGTGTCAGCATGTTTATCTCCTTTCCAGACAATTTTTAAAAAATTGCTGTCTGTTTTTTGCATGGGAATGCACTTTTATGATTGTATTATGAAGCATATCTGCTCATTTGTCAAGTTTGTGCGCAAATATAGACAGAAATGAAAAAATATGGTAAGATTAAATCAGTAAGACGGACGATGAATCGGATAACAGACAATGTGGCTGACGAAAGGATGGAATAAGGTTGAAACGGATACTGGCTTTTGACTTTGGCGCGTCGAGCGGACGCGCAATGCTGGCGGTGTTTCAGGACGGAAAGATCACAACCGAGGAAATCCACCGCTTTTCCAATGACCCGGTCCCTGTAAACGGTGTACTGTACTGGGATATCCTGCGGTTGTATCATGAGATCAGGACAGCGATCACCCTTGCGGTCAACCGGGGCGGATTTGACGCGATTGGAATTGATACCTGGGGGGTAGATTTTGGCCTGCTGGATGCGAAAGGCAATCTGCTGGGAAATCCGGTGCATTACCGCGATCCCCGCACCAATACGATACCGGATGAGGTCTTCAAGCTGGTTCCAAAAGAGGAAATCTACCGGCATACCGGCATCCAGTTTATGCACTTTAATACAATTTATCAGTTGTACTATCTTGTTACCCGCGAACCTGAGATGCTTTCGCGCTGTGAGACGATGCTTCAGATTCCTGACCTGTTTGCCTATTTCCTGACCGGCGTACGCAAAGGGGAACGGACCAACGCCTCGACCACCAATCTGTATAACCCGATGACCCATGACTGGGACCGGGAACTGTGCGCAAAGCTCGGTATCCCCGAACGGATTCTGCCGGAACTGATCGACGCCGGCGAAAGCTATGGCCCCCTGCGCCCGGAACTCTGTGAGGAGCTGGGCTGCCAGCCTGTACCGGTCATCGCGGTCGGGACACATGATACCGCATCGGCGGTTGTCAGCGCACCGGCGGCTGAAAAGGATTTTGTCTATATCAGCTGCGGAACCTGGAGCCTGTTCGGCACCGAAAACGACAGCCCGGTCATCAATGAGGAAAGCGTTGAAGCAAACTTCACCAACGAGGGCGGTTACGGCGGTACCATCCGTTTCCTGAAAAACATAATGGGCCTTTGGCTGATTCAGGAATCCNNCCGCCAGTGGAAGCGGGAGGGGGAGGATGTCTCCTTCAACCAGCTGGAACAGGAAGCACTGGCGAGCGAGCCGTTTTGCAGCTTTATCGACGTCGACCACCCCTATTTTGAGAGCCCCGGCAACCTTCCCGGCAATGTTGTGCGCTACTGCCGCGAGACCGGCCAGCAGCTGCCGCAGACCCGTGGGGAGATCATGCGCTGCATCTATCAGAGCCTTGCGATGAAATACCGTTATACTTTCGAAAATCTCCAGCGTCTGACCGGAAGAAAGTATCACGCGATTCACATTCTGGGCGGCGGCATCAAAGACGGCCTGCTCTGCCGGATGACAGCGGCAGCCTGCGGCGTCGAAGTACTGGCGGGGCCTGCGGAAGCAACGGTTACCGGCAATATTGCGGTGCAGCTGATCCACCTGGGAGAAATTGAGGATCTCTGGCAGGCGAGAAAGGTCATCCGGGATTCGGTTCCGGTCACCAGTTATCAGCCGGAAAACCCGGAAGAATGGGACGCCCATTATCAACAGTATTTAAAAGCCATCGGAAAATAATTGCAGATAATTGTGGGATGATGCTGCATTTTCCGGCTTTTGGATAAGCAAGGAACGCTGCCCATTCTGCTGTTTTTGTGGGAATCAGCGGAATGGGCCAGGCGTCTACTGCTGTATCGTATAAATGGATATAATTGTCCTTCGGGACGTGAATAATCAGACCAATCGACAGAAAGGACAGGGCATATGAACGAATCCAGCATTCTCAAGGCATATGAACTTGCAAAAGAAACCTATGCCGCTATCGGTATTGACACCGACGCGGTGCTTGAAACACTCAAAAAGGTGCCGATTTCGCTGCACTGCTGGCAGGGAGATGACGTAATCGGTTTTGACTCCAAAGGGGAAGGCTCCCTTTCCGGCGGTATCCAGACGACCGGCAACTATCCCGGCAAGGCAAGAAATCCCCAGGAATTGATGCAGGACCTCGATAAGGTCATGTCGCTGATTCCCGGCACGCCCAAGATGAATCTGCATGCCAGCTATGCGATTTTTGATGAGGAAAACGGCGGCTGGGTTGACCGTGACCAGCTGGAACCCAAGCACTTCAAAAAATGGGTCGATTTCTGCAAGGAACGGGGACTGGGCTGTGATTTCAACCCGACCTTCTTTGGCCATCCGATGTGCGACCCGCTGACCCTTTCTTCTCCGAATGAGGAAACCAGAAAATTCTGGGTAGAGCACGGCAAGAGATGTGTCCGTATCTCCCAGTATCTCGCCGAAGAACTCGGCCAGCCCTGTGTTATGAACATCTGGACCGGCGACGGCTACAAGGATATCCCCGCTGACCGGATGGGCCCGCGGATGCGCTATAAACAGTCGTTTGACGAGATGCTGTCCGAACCGTTTGACAAGACGATGGTTTACCCCTGCGCTGAATCCAAGGTATTCGGTATCGGCGTCGAAAGCTATACCGTCGGTTCGGCTGAATGGTGCCTGAAATACGCTTCCAGCCGGGACGACTGCATCACCCTGATGGATAACGGCCACTATCACCCGACCGAAGTTGTCAGCGACAAGATTTCCTCGATTCTGACCTTTGATGAAAAGATGGCACTGCACATCACCCGTCCTGTCCGCTGGGACTCGGACCATGTGGTCGCGTATGATGATGAGACCCGTGAGATCTTCAAGGAGATTGTCCGCTGCAACGCACTTGACCGGGTATTTATCGCGCTGGACTACTTTGACGCTTCGATCAACCGGATCGGTGCCTGGGTCACCGGTTTCCGCAATGCGGAAAAGGCGCTGCTGTTTGCACTGCTCCAGCCGTATCAGCAGCTGAAAAAATTGCAGGATGAGAGCCGTTTCTCGGAACTGATGATGCGCCAGGAAGAACANNGTGCTGTCTGGGATTACTACTGCCTGAAAGAGGGCGTGCCTGTCCGCGAAGAATGGTTCAGGGAAGTTGAAAAGTACGAGGAAGAAGTCCTCTCCAAACGTGTCTGATAGAGAATCATACAGCAGGACTGCGGCTGAAAACTGCCGCGGTCCGATGCCATCAGAAAGGAAGTAAATGTATCATGAAAGATATCCTGACTGCCCCCTTTATGACTGAGGTCCGTAAACTTCTCCAGAACATGTACCGCCTCGGCTGGGATGAACGCAATGGCGGCAACCTGTCCTATATCCTGAAGGAAGAGGAACTGACTCCTTATCTGGATGTCAACAATGTCATCCGCAAAATTCCGACCAACTTTGACGCTGCACCGCTTGCCGGACGTTACTTTATCGTCACCGGTACCGGAAAGTATTTCAAGAACGTTTACGACGATCCTGAGAACAACCTCGGCATCATGCGCGTTTCTGCCGACGGCAGCGAAGTTGAGCTGCTGTGGGGCTATGCAGACGGCGGCCGTCCGACTTCTGAGCTGCCCGCGCATTTCCGCAGCCATATTTCCCGTCTGTCGGTTGACCCGGAACACCGCGTTGTGCTGCACACCCATTGCACCAACGTTATCGCGATGACCTTTGTCCATTCGCTGGATGAACGGGAATTCACCCGCNNTGTGCACTGAATGTCTGGTTGTCTTCCCGGACGGCGTCGGCGTACTGCCCTGGATGCTGTGCGGCAACGATGAGATCGGTGTTGCGACGGCTGAAAAGATGAAAGAATTCCGCCTCTGTGTCTGGGGAATGCACGGAATCTTCGGTACCGGCAAGACGATTGATGAAGCATTCGGCCTGATCGAGACGGTCGAAAAGGCGGCTGAAATCTACATCAAGATCATGAATAAGCCCATTTTGCAGACCATCACCGACGAACAGCTGTGGATTCTGGCGAAGGCTTTCGGTGTTACCCCCAGAGCCGGATATCTTGCTGAATAATTGACGCTGACGTTTTGTCTCTCTTTTATTATCAGGGCGGCGTTCTCACCGATGGTGGGGGCGCCGCTTTGCCATATACCTATGTAACGAAAGGAAGGATTTCAGATGGCAGACGAAAA
>DCTE01000181.1 GCA_002329405.1 Ruminococcaceae bacterium UBA1448
TATGCTTCCCGTGCCGCCGCTCTTTTTTACAGCCAGGGCATCCGCCGGGGTGACCGGGTCATGCTGGTGCTTAAGCGCCATTTCCAGTTCTGGTTTGCCATTCTCGGGCTGCATAAGCTGGGTGCGATTGCAATTCCGGCGACTCATCTGCTGACCGCCAAGGACTATCTCTATCGTTTTAAGAGCGCGGGTGTGACCGCGATTGTCGCCAGCGCGGAGGATGAGGTCTGCCAGCATGTCGAAGGTGCGATGCAGGATTACCCGGATATCCGCACCCGGTTTATCGTCCGGGGCGAGCGGGAAGGCTGGCTGCCGTTTGACGCGATGATCGAGCAGGCCGCGCCGATGACCGAGCGGATGGAGACGCTGGCGAGCGATACGATGCTGCTTTATTTTACCTCCGGCACGACCGGTTACCCGAAGATGGTCTGCCATGATTACAGCTACCCGATCGCCCATATCGTGACGGCAAAATACTGGCACAATGTCGACCCGGACGGGCTGCATCTGACGGTATCGGAAACCGGATGGGCAAAGTCGGTCTGGGGCAAGCTGTACGGACAGTGGTTTCTGGCAGCGGGGATTTTTGTCTATGACTTTGACCGGTTTGTTCCGGCCGACCTGCTGGCAAAAATCCAGGAATACCGGATTACGACCTTCTGTGCGCCGCCGACTATCTACCGTTTCCTGATCAAGGAAGGGCTGGAGAACTATGACCTTTCTTCCCTCAAATATGTGACGACTGCCGGCGAGGCACTCAACCCGGAAGTTTTCCGCCAGTTTGAGCTGAAAACCGGGCTTCGGATCCATGAGGCGTTCGGTCAGACTGAAACAACGGTGCTGATGGGCAACTTTGTCGGCGCGAAAGACGAGAAGGTCGGTTCTCTGGGCAAGGCGTCCCCGCTGTACGATGTTGATATCGTCGATGAAAATGACCAGCCGCTGCCTCCCGGTGAAACCGGGGAGATTGTCGTCCGTACCCCCGAAGGGGTTCGTCCGATCGGGATGTTCCAGAAGTATTACGACGGCGGCGACCCGGATGCTGCCAGGACCGAAGACGTCTGGCATGACGGTTATTATCATACCTGCGATACCGCCTGGAAGGACGAAGACGGATTTTTCTGGTATGTCGGGCGGACGGACGATGTTATCAAGTCTTCCGGTTACCGTATCGGGCCGTTTGAGATTGAGAGCGTGCTGATGGAGCTGCCGCAGGTGCTGGAATGCGGCGTTACAGGCGTACCCGATCCGGTCCGCGGGATGGTGGTCAAGGCGACGATCGTCCTTGCAAAGGGCTATACCCCTTCGGACGCGCTGGCAAAAGAGATTCAGAGCTACGTCAAACAGCAGACCGCGCCGTACAAATACCCGCGGGTCATCGAATTTGTCGATGAACTGCCCAAGACGATCAGCGGCAAGATCCGCCGGGTGGAACTGCGNNGGTTTTTATTTGCCGGACTGGGCCGTCTTCCAGAGCAGTTCTGTCTGGTATATTTTGCTGTCAATATGCTTGTATTGTGCAACGGGTGTGCAGTTTTGAAGGGTAAATTGCAAAAAATTTTGAAATATCCTGAAATATGGGTTTATTTTTGCAGTTTTTGGTAAAATCTCTTGCAAAACTGAAAGGTTGTTGTTATAATAGATGCAGATTATTCCCGCGGGCAGCTGTGCGCGGGGAACGGAAAGGCAGAAAAAACAGATGGATATATTGGACAAGATTACCCAGGCGCGTCCGACCTTTTCTAAGGGTCAGAAGAGAATCGCAGATTTTATTACCAGTCATACCGATAAAGCGGCGTTTATGACGGCGGCAAAGATGGGGGCGACAGTCGGCGTCAGTGAATCGACGGTTGTCCGTTTTGCCTATGAGCTGGGGTTTGGCGGTTATCCCGACCTGTCGCGCGCGCTCCAGCAGGTGATCAAAACCCAGCTGACCAGCGTCCAGCGGATCGCGGTGACCCAGGACCGTATCGGCGATGGGGATGTGCTGGATAAGGTGCTATCGTTTGACATCGACAAGATCCGGCATACGCTGGAGGAGATCTCCAAAGAGGATTTTGACCGGGCGGTCGACGCGATTGCACAGGCCCGGACAATTTATGTCATCGGTGACCGGAGTGCCGGGTGTTTAGCAAAGTTTATTGATTATTATTTTGGGCTGATGTTTTCCAACGTCCGGCTGGTGCATACCTCCTCTTCCAGCGAATTATATGAACAGCTGGTGCGGATTAACCGGGAAGATGTGCTGATCGGTATCAGTTTCCCGCGGTATTCGACCCTGACGGTCAAGGCCTGCCGGTTTGCGGCGGACGCGGGTGCAAAGGTTATCGCGATCACTGATGGGGCTGGTTCTCCGTTGGCTAAGGCTGCCGAGATTCTGCTGGCGGCGCGGAGCGATATGACCTCGTTTGTCGATTCGCTGGTCGCCCCCTTTTCGGTGGTCAACGCGCTGATTGTCGCGGTCGGCCTGCGCAAGGAAGAGGAAGTGACCCAGACTTTCAACCGGCTGGAAGAGATCTGGTCGGAGTACAATGTCTATCAGGGCCCGGCGCCCGATGCGGGGGTTCCCGGGAGATAACAGACTGTTTATTGGAAGAGTTCGGCACAGCTGTCACAAATGGGCGGCTGTGCCTTATGTTTGCCGGATGAGGATGAAAAGGAGCGATGGTTTTGGGAGGTTATGATCTGATCATAGTTGGCGGCGGGGCTGCCGGGATGATGGCTGCTGTCCAGGCGGGACGGCTTGGGAAAAGGGTGCTGCTGCTGGAGCGGGGGGAAAAGACCGGCAGGAAACTGCTGATCACCGGCAAGGGCCGCTGCAACGTCACCAACAATTGTGACCGGGAGGCCCTTTTGCAGAATATCCCGGAAAATCCCCGGTTTCTCTATTCCGCTTTTTCCCGGTTTGACACCAAGGACACGATGGCGTTTTTTGAGGAGGCCGGCGTCCCGCTCAAGACCGAACGGGGCAACCGTGTCTTTCCGGTGTCGGACAAGGCGGGCGATATCCTGGACGCATTGACACGGGAGATGAAAAAAGCCGGCGTTTGCTTACAGCAGGGGATGGTCCAAAAGCTGCTGACTAAAGGTGGCAAAATCACCGGCGTTGGGTGTGCCGATGGGAAGGAATACCATGGGAACGCAGTGCTGCTGGCCTGCGGCGGCGCGTCTTATCCGGTCACCGGCTCGGACGGAAACGGCTATCAGCTGGCCAGACAGGCCGGGCATACGATCATCCCGCCGTCGGCGTCGCTGATTCCGATTCTGACGGCCGAAAAGGACCCGCGGGATATGATGGGGCTGTCGCTGCGCAATGTGACGCTGACGGTAGTCGAAAACGGGAAAGAGATCTATTCCGAGCTGGGGGAGATGCTGTTTACCCATTTCGGGGTCAGCGGGCCGCTGGTGCTGTCGGCTTCGGCGCATATCCGGTCGATGGGAAAGAAAAAATACCAGCTGCTGATCGACCTGAAACCGGGGCTGACCCTCCAGCAGCTGGATAAACGGCTGCTCCGCGACTTCTCCGAAAACCTGAACCGGGATATCATCAACGCCCTCGGTGCGCTCCTGCCCCGAAAGCTGATTCCGGTTGCACTGCGCCGGGCCGGTGTTCCGTTTGACCGCAAGGTGCGGGATATCACAAAGGAAGAACGGGCTGCTTTTGTCTCGCTGCTCAAGGCGTTCCCATTGACCCCGACCGGGTTCCGCCCGGTTGAGGAAGCGATCGTCACCCGCGGGGGGGTACAGGTCAGGGAGATCAACCCGGCGACGATGGAATCCAAACTGCTGCCGGGATTGTACTTTGCGGGGGAGATTCTGGATGTCGACGGGTATACCGGCGGGTTTANNGACGGCGTTTGTCGCAGCGCAATGCTGCTGATGGAGGAGAGGAAAAGATGGATATTTTGCTTGGAACGACCAACCGGCAGAAAGCCGCCTATTTCCGGCAGCTGCTGGGGCGGGACGGCCTGCGGCTGCTGACCTTGCAGGACGTCGGCGTCGATAAGATACCCGATGAGGACGGCGCGACCCCGATGGAAAATGCGATGCGCAAGGCTAAGTGGTACGGGCAGTTTGCCGACCGGGTAATCTCGGAGGATTCCGGTTTATATTTCCTTGATCTGCCGCTGAGAGACCCCCGTCAGCCGGGCCTGTTTATCCGCCGGGCAGCGGACGGGCATGAGATGACCGACGAGGAGATGATTGAGCATTACGCCCGGCTGGTTGAATCACTCGGTGGAAGGAGCGTCGCCTGCTATCTGGATGGGTACGCCGTCTGCCGGGATGGAAAGGTGTACGGATATATGGAAGACGCCCGGCAGCAGCGTCAGGCCGCCAGTTTCCTGATGCTGGCCAAACCGCACCCCGGCCGTCACCCCGGCTGGCCGCTGGACAGCCTGTCGGCTGATCTTCAGGGCCGGTATTGGATGGATTTCAGCGGGGACGAACGGATGCCGGAAATGGAGCTGCGCCAGGCTGCAAAAGAGAAGCTGCTGGCGTTTTTGTATGACAAGCTGGGAATAGAGTGAGGGCGCAAGTGATGGAAACAATTCAAATGAAGGTGATTGCCCGCATCCGGTCGGATTTTCCGACCAAGTTCGGCATCCCACGTCAGAGCGGGATTGTACCGGTTATTTCGACTATTGTTTTTGAACCGGAATACCGGGTCGATGAGGCACTGCGTGGGATTGAAGGATACAGCCATCTGTGGCTGATCTGGGAGTTTTCCCAATCGGTGCGGGAGGGGTGGTCGCCGACTGTCCGTCCGCCGAGACTTGGCGGCAATACCCGGATGGGTGTGTTTGCGACCCGTTCGCCCTTCCGCCCGAATCCGATCGGGCTTTCATCGGTACGGCTGGCCGGAGTCGAAAAGACAGAAGATGGGACCGTCCTGCTGGTCGAGGGGGCTGACCTCTGCGACGGGACGCCGATTCTGGATATCAAGCCCTACCTTCCCTTTACCGACAGCCATCCCGATGCACTGGGCGGATTTTCCGACCCGGTGCGGGAAAAAGAACTGGAGGTGGAGATCCCGCCTTATCTGCTGGAAACGGTCCCCAAAAACAAACAGGATGCACTCCAAAAAGTGCTGGCGCATGATCCGCGCCCTTCCTACCAGCATGACCCCGAGCGGGTATATGGGATGGAATTCGCCGGGATGGAAGTAAAATTCCGGGTGGATGGCCGGCGGCTGGCAGTGACCGATATTCAGCAAGCTGTACAATCCAAATAAACAAAACAGACGCCCTGTCTCTGGCCGGTATGCACCAGAGGCGGGGCGTCTGCGTATATTGCAGTATCTGGACAGGAAAGGAGGGGTTCCGGTGAACGGATGCGAACTGACCGCTTATATCACGGCGGCGGCCAACGCCCTCGCCGCCAATGCGACCACCGAACAGATCGAATTGATGGCGGTTGTTTTCACCCAGCTGGGGGATACGCTGGCGACCATAGCGGTTTCCCGTTCGGTATGCAAACCGGTTTCCGGGTGCGGGCGGCTCGGCGGGCCGGCAGAGCAGGCAGAATGACACTGCATG
>DCTE01000106.1 GCA_002329405.1 Ruminococcaceae bacterium UBA1448
CCTGCCGGTCAATCACCAACAGTATCTCATCAACAGTCTGCTGGACCCGTTTTAATGTTTCACCTTCCATATTCATTCTGCTCCCTTTGCTTATCTCGTTGAAAACAGAAAAGCGGCATGTTCAGATTCCAGCCGCTTTTCTCCAATATGCTGTATAATCAGTCGCCGGTCCCAAGCAGTGAAAGCTGCTTTGTGGTGCCTTGCTTTTTCGCCTCCGGTTTCTGGCGTACCGTCTTGGGACGTTGCGGAATCTTCCAGGACTCCTTTTTCCCATGGAAAATCCGGTCATGAATCATCGCAACAAAAGGCTTTCTGCCAACGGTAAACTCGCTGTCCATGAAATAGACAGCCGCACTCAGGTAGGTCCAGAAAACTACGCCAAGGTAATAAATTCCATAAACAATACCGGTGTCGGTCATCGTCCGCATAACAATAATCATCACAACTGTAATGCAGGCGACAGCCAGCTGATTGAGCCGCTTTTCACGTATCATCCAGATGTAATACCGTACAAGCCGCTGCATAACCAGTACACCGAATATCACAAACAGCCCCAGTCCGACCAGACCGGACGCAGCTGCAATCTGGAAAAAGAGGTTATGCAGACCGCCGGATACACCCGGCAGATAAACATCAGCTCCAAATGCAGTAAAATACCGCGCCGCATACCGGTAAGCTTCAACTGGAACATTGTCACTGCCAACGCCGAAAAACGCATTGTTCTTGATCAGTTCGATACCAGCCTGCCACAGATAATACCGGCCGCCAAACTGGGTTCCAAAATCTTCCCGTTCCAACGCGACATCACCTGCGGTGACCGTTGCGGTCGAACTGGTATTGGTAACGTCCTCCAGCCGTTCATTCAGTTCCTCAGAAAGAGAAGTTTTGAGGACAAAATTCGGCAGAATCTCCAATGCGTACGTGTGTGTACCCAGAATTGCCAGCGGCAGCACCACTGCGACAAAAACAGTCTGACCAATCTTCCGCCCCCGCTGAACCTTGTCTCCATTCCAAATAATCTCTGGCAGTGCCATCAGCACAACCAACAGTACAATATAGAAACAGAGAGTAAAGATGCTTGTACGGGAATTACACAAAAACAGGATCAGCAGCTGCACAACGTTATTGATCAGATAAAACGCTTTGCGGCGGCGGGTGAGCGATTCCTTCTGGATNNACTACGGTCAGCATCAGGTTGATGACCATAAAGAAGCTGGCAGCATTGGGGTTGGTGTAAAAGCCCCAGATACGCCCTTCATAGATACCGTAATAATAGACCACATCATCGACCCGATAGGCAAATGCAATCCCCATAAAGAAGGTGACCAGGCTGATCAGCTGTCCGATAAAGGTCGCAATCATAAAGGTATGGTTGAAGTGCAGCAGCTCCCGCTTGATCTGCCCCGGCGATTTTTTCAGATCATAGCTGTACATCACCAGCATATTGCTGATGATATATGCCCACATCACCAGGTTCCGTGCAAAATTCTGCTCCCGGTTTAAAAAGGCCGTTAACCCATAAGTGATTAAAAACAGATACAGTATCCCACGGAAACGGTTGGTCATAAACAACCGTTCGGTAAACAGATCCCGTATCAGGATCAGTGCTGACCAGGCCAGCGTAAACTTGACAAACGGTCCAATCAGCGGGTTTAAAAAGGCGCAGGTGCGCACAACGACCATCACCAGAACAACCAGCCGGTAGAGATTGTGATCCAAAAGAGCGTCAATTGCCTTTCGGACAAACGATTTTTCCATTCTTATCCATCATTCCTTTCGGGAGTTGCCTTTTTGCCGGGTTCGCCGTCTCCATGATAACGACGCTGCATCTCGGCCGACTGGGAACTCCAGTCGAATCCAAGTTCTCGCAGACGTTTATGAAAACTACAGCGCTGTTCCTCCGGGATTGCCATTTCCAGTGCCTTTTTCGCCAGCTCGGCTTTATCCCCGTCCAGGGAGAAAAACGCGATCTCGTCGCCAAACCCAGCTTCCCTTGTCACCTTGTCCGAAACCAGACAGGGCAGTCCGCAGGCATACGCCTCTGCAACTGTCAGCGGGAATCCTTCAAACAGCGACGGCAAAACCATGACATCCATCGCACAGTAAGCATCCTGCGGATTGACGATATTTCCCGGGAAAAAGACATCCCCTTCAAGGCCCATCTCTGCCGCTTTCGCCTTGATCTCCTCCAGCTTCGGCCCATCTCCGCAAAGCAGCAGCTTGGCATCAGGGTTCAGCTTCTTCATCGACTGTAACAGTTCAAGCAAAAAGCCCTGGTTCTTAACCGGGACAAACCTTCCAACATGCCCCAGCACAAAGCTGTCCAGCGGAATCCCATAATACCGTCTGAAACGGTTGCGGCGCCCGGGTTCCCAGTAAAAACGCCCCAGATCAATCGCATTGGGAACAACCGCAAAACTGCCGCCTGCATATCCAAACCGCCCTGCTTCAGTCGAACAGGCCAGCCGGATAATCGGCATCCTGCCGAGTTTCGGCGCATTGATCCGGTGCAGCAGCCGGGCTATCTTTCCACCCTCCGCGCCGGATGAATGGACATGCGCTATGATCACCCGAACCCCAGCGCGGATCGCAGCCTTGAGCGGCTCAATGTTGCTGGCGGTCGACAGATGGATGTGGCAGACATCATACTTCTGTTCGGAAAACACCTTTTCCAGCTCACGTTTATGCTGAAAGGGATGCCGGCTGCGGGACGGGATTACCCGAATCTTACCGAAGTGGTCTTTGATCTGTTTCTCATAAAAAGGATGCTCAACCGTCGAAAGGAAGGTCACATCATAATCATTGACCGGCATCGCACAGAACAGATTGACCGCGTAGGTCGACATTCCACCGTTTCCGCTGCCAATTACACCGGTCAGCACCTTTAACGCCCGTCCGGGCTGCTTTTTCTCTTCATACAGCGACGCAATATCCCCCACCGGTATCGCACCGGGAAGCGACTCCTGAGTCACACCCAGCGGAATATTATATGGGGTTCTGGTCATCCCCTGCTCCATCCCGGGCGTTTCATTATATCCGGGGAATGGCAGGGTTCCGGGCTGTTCAAGCGCACCCGGATACATCTCATTCGGATTCATCTGGTTGCCTCCTCACGCCTTGGGACTGAACAGATCCTGTTTGATCTTGGTAGTCGAAATTTCCGGCGTGCGGGGAAGGTAAACGACCTCGCAGTAGTCCTTCAGAAAATCGAACTTGCCCTTCCAGTCGTCTCCCATGACAAAGGTATCCACCTTGAATTCCTTGACATCCTCTATCTTCTGTTCCCAGCGGGTTTCGGGTATCACCAGATCGACATACCGGATCGACTCAACCAGTGCCTTGCGTTCTTNNCTTCGTAGCTGAAATAACATTCCTTGCCCTTGCCGCGGTTAAACTCGTCGGTCGACAGAGCAACAATCAGGTAATCCCCCAACGCCCGCGCACGGCGCAGCAGGTTGATATGACCATAGTGAAGCAGGTCAAAAGTTCCATATGTGATCACTTTTCGCATTGAATTTAAGTCCTTTCTTTCGATTGGCTGAGACAGCCGCTTACAGTATCCCGGCGATTTTCAGACAGCGTTCGGCATCCTGTCCACCCGGATACCGGTTGACNNATTGACCAGCCTGCCAACCTGTTCCCGGCGGTCTGCAAACGTATCTTGCCCCGCCAGCAATCCGATGAGAAATTCAGTAAACTCTTCCGGTGTATGGATAAACTGTCCCGGCATCAGCGGATAAGGGTCGTCTACCACAAATCCACGGGTTTTCCGGTATTCTTCCATATCATCCACTGTAAATCCGATCGGCCGGTTGAGCAGCAGATAGTCAAAAAAGACGGAAGAATAGTCGGTAATCAGTCCGTCCGATACCCCCAGCAGACTGTATAAATCACAGCCGGCCTGCTGCATCTCATCATTTGTCAGGATCCGCACATTGGAAAATCCTTCCCGGTCGATCAGCGACAGATCCTGCGCCGGATGGATTTTGGCCA
Source organism: Ruminococcaceae bacterium UBA1448 (assembly GCA_002329405.1). Taxonomy (GTDB): domain Bacteria; phylum Bacillota; class Clostridia; order Oscillospirales; family Ruminococcaceae; genus Faecivivens. The sequence goes on from DCTE01000106.1 coordinate 3,994, forward strand.
GCAGCAGCGCATTTTCCTTCACCAACAGCTCATTGACCGTCTGCATATCCGCACGGCGGCTGAGGATTGGCAGCCCGGTTCCCTCTTTGGCCTCGGTATCATTATCCCCAAGAAAAGCAGACTGACGGAAAGTTGGCAGCCATAAAATCAGCCGGCTGTACTTCTCACCGATTCCCAGCGTCCCAAGAGGGTCACCAGGATGGAACATTGCGTCATTGCGGGGATGTCCGCAGACCGCAACCTGTTCCCGTTTGCAGGAAAACGCTTTTTGCATAATTGGTACAAAAAAGTCAGACGCAGCCAGGACCAGTGTAAAAAAGTTCTGGTCTTCATCCGACTCATAATTGCCAATCTTTTTCAGTGGAGAACCATGCCAGACATTGACCACCATCTGCCGTTTTGACGGCTTGATCGGGTATTTCCCGAACGAGTAAAAGAAATACCGTCCGGTCAGAAAGTGAAAAACACCACCAAGGTTGGAAACAAACCGGACATTATCCGGGTGTTCTTTCCCTTCCCACAGTGCCCGATCGTTGACCGCGCAGATAATCTGATAGTTTTTCATCTCCGGGTGCCGCAGCAGTTCATCATACACCGCACGGACATTGTCCCGGAATCCCATATTGCTGTAAAATACGATCTTTTTTCTGTCTTTTGGCAGCAGCCGGTTGAAAAGCGACAGCACACCTGTCATCCGGCGAATCAGTTGTTTATTCATCTGTTTTCTTCCAATCTGGCAGCAACACTTTAATCACGCTCCGCATGTTCAAGCATGAAAGAGATGTCCGCTGCATTGCCATTCCATATTTCAGCGCCGCAGCACCTTCTGATAAAACCGGCCGCGTGCATCATTCGGCAGCAGACTGACAGCAATCTGCCCCGCCGCCGCATAAAAAAACGACCCCAAACCGGAAATACCGGTCCGATGAATCGCCCAGCGGGCATGCACAGCCGATTTCATATATTTCCAACCGCCACGGCGTTTATAGACATCCTCACCGGCTCGGAAATACAGGATAAAGTCCGGCAGATTACAGCACTTATCCCCCGCAGCCAGCATCCTGGCCCACAGATAATAGTCCTCAAACCCCGGCATATGCTGGTATCCGCCTGCCGACAGAACCGCTTCCTTTTTAAACATCACCGATGGATGGTTGAACGGATTGCGGGTCGCCGCATACCGCAAAACCTCCTGATGGGTAACCGGAACCATCTTTCTCCGCAGAACATTGTCGGTCGAACCGGAAAACTCCAGCACCTGTCCCCCGCAAAGGACCAATTCCGGGTCCCGCTCAAAAGCCGCCAGCTGTTTTTCGAACCGGTCAGGAAACGCGATATCATCGGTATCCATCCGGGCAACCAGCGGATAACTGCAATGAGTCAGCCCATCCGACAATGCTTTCCCCAGCCCGCGGTTGTGCTCAAACCGGACGACCTTAAGCTGCGGACAGAGCCTGCCAAACTCTCCGACGATATTTTCCAGTTCATCCGGCAGCCTGCCATCTTCAACAAGAACAATCTCATCCGGGCGTACCGTCTGGGTCACCAGGCTCTGGATGCAGTCACGAAAATATCCGGGGTTTTCATTTTTATAAATGCTCATCAATACAGAAAACTGCATATTCGTTCCTCATTTACATGCGGGCCTTCCAGTTGGTATTCTTCCAGACAGCGGCAAAACTGCCCCCAAAACCGTGAAACGCCCTGTTTTGAGATTCACATATATAAAGTTATTATACCAACATTCCTCTGCCCGGTCAAGAGCCTGTCACAAGTTTTCCACAAAAAGCGCAAAAGGGGCAGATGAAAAGCCATCTACCCCTAAATTTATCCTGGAAAAATACGGCAATCACATCAGCGGAGCAAAAACTTTCAGCAGATTGCGCAGCAGCCGTTTGCCAAACGGGACTGCCCGGCAGTCATCCAGCGTGATTTCCTGGGAAACCTGCTGTGTTCGCTTAAAATCAGCACAGACATCTGCAATGCAGGAACAACGATACATCCAAGTCGCGCATTCAAAATGCAGGTACAGGCTCCGGTAATCAAGATTGATCGTCCCAACGACCGCGTACAGATCGTCTGCAACAAAACTTTTGGCGTGGATAAAACCCGGCGTATATTCAAAGATTCGGACCCCTGCCTCAATCAGCTGAGAATAGTGGGCCTGTGATACCATATGCACATACCATTTGTCCGGGATATGCGGGGTGATAATCCGCACATCTACTCCACTTTTAGCCGCATTGGTCAAAGCGGTCATCATCTCATTGCTGATAATCAGATATGGAGTGGTAATATAAACATACTTTTGAGCACGATTGATCATATTCAGATAGACGTTTTCACCGACGGGTTCGTTGTCCAGCGGATTGTCGGTAAATGGCTGGACCAACCCATCCAGCGGATACTGAACCGATTGATGGATTTCCGGGCGGTAAAGCTCAAAATCACTCTTCTCCCCCCGGACAAAATCCCACATTGTCAAAAACATCACCGTCAGGCTCCAGACCGCATCCCCTTGGAGCATGATTGCGGTGTCCTTCCAGTGCCCATACAGCTGGCGGACATTGATGTATTCATCAGCCAGATTGATGCCACCAGTAAAGCCGGTATGTCCATCAATAACACAGATTTTTCGATGATCGCGATTGTTCATCCGCAGATTCAGGACCGGAATAAACGGATTGAAAACACAGGAATGAATCCCGTAACTTTCCAGCAAACTGTAATAACCGTCTGGCAGCTTGAAAATACAGCCAAGATCATCATACAATACCCGGACATCTAATCCCTCGGCAGCCTTCCGCCGCAGGATGTCCAGAATCGGGTCCCACATCTCTCCTTCTTCAATAATAAAATATTCCAGAAAGATATAATACCGCGCAGCGGCAAGCTCTTTTTTCAGCGCCTCAAACTTTTCCTCGCCGCAGCTGAAATAAACGCTCCTGGTATTCTGATAGGGTGGGCAATAAGCATACCGCTGCAAATAATTACTGTGCAGCTGCGCTGTTCTGGAAGACGCGCCGATCTGCGACAGCTGCGGAGCGATCACCGTGCGCAACGGCTCGTGTTACTTGTGCTACAACTGCGGCCAAAGCATGGGCTGCTCGTAAGCCGCTTGACGGCGCGTATCGTAAACGTGTAAACTCGTGATCGCGGGGTTGCTCGAAAAGGAATGTTGGGTCGGAGACCCACGAGCGCCCTGTTGATTCGACCTGCGAAGACGGGTGTGCTGCGGCACACCCGTCTTTTTTAGCTCTTCCGATACGGCCACGTAGTGGCCAAGGATGCAGCCGCATGACGCAAGCCCTCAGCCCCCGGCTTTGCCG
>DCTE01000169.1 GCA_002329405.1 Ruminococcaceae bacterium UBA1448
GAGCACAAAGTTGTGGTCATATCCAGCACCATTGTGCAGCTGTTCATCCTCAGCACCGATATCCTGCCCGATCGGTTTCGCAATACGGAAGTCAAAAGGTGTTCCTTCGACCGGGATAATCTTTTCGATCGTCAGACCGTTATTGTCTACCGCGGTATATCCCTGCGCATTCAGTCTCAACAGATGATCTTCAATATTGCCGTTTCCTTCCCCGGCGAGGTTAAAATAAGCATGGTTGGNNCAGATTGATGACCGTATCTGCGTCAGAGATTGCCTGATAATGGATTTTCAGTGCGGCCCCGTCCAGCGTATACCAGACAGTAACCGTCAGGTTGCCAGGATAACCCTCTTCTCCGTCTGCGGAAAAGAGGTTCAGCCGCAGGGTATCTTCTCCCTGCTGTTCAACTTCCCACAGTTTCCAGTTGAACCCGTTTTTGCCGCCATGCAGGTGGTTGGGACCATCGTTTGCATACAGCGGATATTCCTTACCATTGAGGGTAAAGGATGCACCACCAATTCGGTTGCCAAACCGTCCAATCAGCGCGCCAAAATAGCAGCCGCGGTTTTCTTCACACTGCTCTGTGGTATCGTGTCCCAGTACGACGTCGGTCATCTTTCCATCCTTGTCTGTGACACAAAGCGACTGAATAATGCCGCCAAGGTTTAAAATTGAAACCGAAGCACTGGGATTGGAAATCGTATACAGGAAAACTTCACGGCCATCCGAAAGTGTTCCAAAAAATTTCTGTGTAATCATTTTGTATCCTCCAAAACTGCACCCTGCTGAAGTAAACGGACCATATCCCGATGGGGACAGTGTTCATCCATATATTCTTCCGAAGTAACTGTAAATCCGTTTTTCTGATAGAAGCCGACCGCCTGACACTGAGCGGAAAGGATCATTCCGTCCCCGCCAAACGACTGTACCTGTTCGGCCACCGCATCCATCAGCCTGCTGCCAAGATGCAGTTTTCGATATGCAGGCAGCACCGCCACCCGGCCGACATGCCACATATTTCCCTGATCGGGGAAGATTCGGGCACAGCCGGCTGCTTCCCCGTCCACTGTCAGCAGCAGATGCCAGCAGGTGCTGTCTGTATCGTCAAATTCGTTCTGAAAGCCCTGTTCCTTCATGAATACCGCCTCCCGGATAGAAAACACCGGGGACAGATCATCAGGAGCATGCAGCCATTTTGTTTCAATCGTCATCAGCAATTCCTTCATTTTCCTTCTGCTTAGAAATACTGTACATTTACCCGTTTTCCGCTCTTTTCCAGATTGCTCGACAGCACTTCAACGATCTTCATTTTAATCGAGAAATTGATAGGCAGCTGCGGGTTCTGATGAGCCGGGTTCATTGCACGTCCGACAAAGATATTGATGTCGGTTGCGTCTTCAAACATCATCTTGGTGACAGTTGTCGCCGCATCTTTATTATCTTTCCAATCGACTGGTATACTGCCGTCCATCATCTGCTCTGACAGTTCCATGACACGTCCCAGGGTAATGACACCCTCAGTAACCAGGTCAACCCCTTTCATCTTACCAGCCGGCGGAATCTTCGGATCAAGATAATCCAGACAGGTTTCCACCTTCTGCCCAAGATAACGGCTGACGATCTTGGAGGTTGTACCGCCGCTGACGATCTTCTTGCCCGGACGGGACAGGAAATCTTCAATAACACGGATATCGTCTTCGGGATTGGAAGGCGGGCCGAGCATAATCGAAAGCTCGCTTCTCTGGCGAACTTTCATGACGGCAACGGTCGTATCATCTCCCATGACACCGAGATACAGTTCTTTTGCAGCTTCAACCAGTTTTGTGGCAATCGTATGGGGAGAATCGGTAGTCGAACATTTGCTTTCCAGGAAAGAACAGATATGTTCATTCTGCCATCCAAAGCTCATGCTGATCCCGATGCCTGCATGGGACACACCGTCACTGAACATGACGAAGGTGTCTCCCAGTTCTACTTTCATCCGGGTTTCGTACAGTGTCTTGTCTCCGATCACATTGACCTCGACCGGATATTCCACTGCCTTACCATTTCTGAGCAGGATACTCAGCGGGTTGTCAAATTGAACCATGTAAGCGTCGCCATCCTGTGTGATCTGCAAGATGGTAAACGTCGAATAGGCGACCATGACATCTTTTCGCATCGGCAGTGTCGCTGCTATTGTTTCGACACAGTCTTCGACCGACATGCCGCTGGACATCATAGTGCAGATGATCTTAGAGGTAAGGCTGGACAAAATATTGGCACGTACACCCGAGCCCATGCCGTCAGCCAGAACCAAAGTCTGGGTTCCGTCATAATAAGCTGTTTCGACCCGGTCGCCGCACAGCTCTTCATTATGCTTGTTCAGGCTGACGTAACTATTATCAATATAGTAACTCATATCATCCCTCACAGCATGCTCTTTTTCAGCATTGTCAGCGCGACTTTGGTTTCAGCTGTTGTCTCGCCCAGCAGCGAAGCAATCTCCTGGACGGCACGCATCTGTTTATCGACGACCTGATCGGTAATCCGAATGGTTTCACGGCGCACCTCAGCAGCATTCTGTTCTGCACGGACAATCGCATCAATATTCTTCAAAAAGACAAGGAAATTGCTGTGTTCCTGATCATACATAACTGTACGGTCGACATAAAGGTCAGTATTCTCTAAATGGGTACGCTGGTTGATGATATNNATCATAATAATCGCCAAACGCCTGACCAATTACATTTTCATCATCACCAATGCCCAGCATATGCAATGCTTCATGATTGATCTGACGAATATTAAACTGATCGTCAACTGCAACGATACCGTTGGGCGAAGATTCAAAGATCTGGTCAGAAAGGGACTCAGCCCGCTCCTTGGCATAATGCAGGCACATTTCCAGTTCCGCTTTGCCCTGCCAAACAGCGATCGCCTTTTCTCGGCAGGTCGNNTCAGTCCAGCATATCTTCCGGCTTGTGTTTGCCAGTAAGCGCAAGAATCTTTTGGATTTCTGCTTCACCCGGCATTTCATCGCGGCGGAATTCAGGCGACATTTCCTTACCCATCGCAAGAGTATGTACCACATCAAAATCGTTCTTTGGATCAGCAGCCTGTTCGACCAGCACCTGACCGATGATGTTGCCACGTCTCTTCTTCGGCATACCAGGCCCGTTGATACAGGCACCTTCACAGG
>DCTE01000016.1 GCA_002329405.1 Ruminococcaceae bacterium UBA1448
CGGGCATTGGATAGGAGGATGAGCAGGTGATTGAACACGCCAGAAAGGTTTTAAGCACAATTGGATTGCAGCAGTGGCTGTGGTTTGGTATCTGTGCGATACTGCTGATGCTGGCCGATTACCTGTACAATTTTCCGGTTCACTCCGTCCTCGGGAGGAAAAAGATAAAGATTGGGATTTGGCGGAAGGCTTTTGTGGCCTACAGCGGTTTGATTTTATTGGTAACGCTGTTGTCCAGGAAGTCGGTGCCTGAGAGGGAGCCTGCCTTTATCCCATTTTGGTCGTGGGCTGAGGTGCTGCAGCAGAAGGATATCGGGATGCTGTACGATATTTTGCTGAATATTCTGCTGTTTGTACCCTTTGGCTGCCTGCTGAAAATGGCATTCGGAAAAATCGGGCTGTGGACCGGTTGGCTGGTGGGATTTTTGCTGTCCATGGCGATCGAGGTCTGCCAGCTGGCGTTTCATCTCGGGATGTTCGAATGGGATGATATGCTGCATAACAGCCTCGGATGCCTGATTGGATGTGCGGCCGCAGCCGGCATCCAGCGGGTGCTATCCAGGCACCGGAAGGGCTGATGTCTTTTCTTTTCTCCATTTTCTTGTATTTTCAGACAGGATTATTTTTCTCCTTTGCTGTCCATACTGGACGGGAAAGGAGATGGCAGGATGAAACTGTTTTTGATACTGGCCGGGATTATTTTGCTTGCAGTATTTGTATTTGTCATTTATTGCTGTCTGGCGATGGCGTCGATGGCAGACAGGCGATTGGAAAGACTGGGGATGGAGCATCAATCCGAACAGCAAAAGGACAACCTTCCAAGTAGCATAAAAAATAATGACCCCGTTGATCGTATTTTACCGTAAACGGGCAGAAAGGCTGGATAGATATGCAAAACCAAATGAAACCTGCACTGGTCATTATGGCTGCGGGAATTGGATCCCGATTTGGCGGCGGCATCAAACAGCTTGAGCCGGTCGGCAAGCATGGTGAAATTATCATCGATTATTCGATTCATGACGCAATTGAAGCTGGTTTTGGCAGGATTGTCTTTGTCATTCGGCATGAGATTGAAAAGGATTTCCGGGAAGTGATCGGAAACCGGATTGAGCCGCTGTGTGAAAAGGCTGGCGTAAAATGTGTGTACGCATTTCAGGATATGCACGATCTGCCGGAAGGAATCAGTCTTCCCCAGGAAGTTTTTGACCAGCGCAAAAAGCCCTGGGGAACCGGTCATGCTGTGCTGAGTTGCAGGGGATTGGTGAACGAGCCATTTGCCGTTATCAATGCCGATGACTATTATGGAAAAGAGGCGTTTGTCCAGTTGAGCCGATTCCTGAGAGAAGATGGTGCAGACAACCCAACCCATTATGCAATGGCAGGCTTTATTCTCAAGAATACCCTCAGCGACAACGGAGCTGTAACGAGAGGAATCTGCTCGGTGGATGAAAATGGCTATCTGACCGATGTTTTGGAAACAACCTGTATCGAGAAGACAGAGAACGGAGCCGTAGCAAATGGTGCTTCGCTTGACCCGGAAGTAGTGGTTTCGATGAATATGTGGGGACTGACACCGGCATTTATTGAATTGTTACAGGAAGGTTTTGTTTCCTTTTTGCAGGGAGATGCAGGCGAGCTTGTCAAAAAGGAATATCTGCTGCCAATTTATATCGATCAGCTACTGAAACAGGGCAAAGTATCGGTACGGGTATTGCCGACTGCTGATACCTGGTTTGGCATTACATATAAGGAAGATAAACCGGCTGTCGCAAAAGCATTTGAAGAGCTGTACCAAAAGGGTGTTTATCAAGAGGTATTGTTCTCGGATTTGAAGGATGGGCAATAATTGGTGTATGGGCTGAAAAAAAACGCCTGATTCGTATTGGCTTTATTCTTTGGAGTATAGCTGTCATGACGGCAATCTTTCTGTTTTCCGCTCAGCCAGGCGAAACTTCCGGTGCTTTGAGCGGTGGACTGCTGCAAATGCTGCTGGACTGGATGAGGATAAACGGCTCGGCAGAACAGGTCGAGTTATTTCACCTGCTGCTGAGAAAACTTGCCCACTTTTCCATTTATGCCATGCTGGGCGTTGGCGTGATGGGAACCGCACTGACTTTTCAGGGCAAGAATTGGAAAAAATTCCTGCTTGCACTGGTAATCTGTGCCGGATATGCGGCAACCGATGAGTTTCATCAGTTGTTTGTCGGTGCAAGGTGCGGTAGTCCGTTGGATGTGCTGCTGGACAGCTGCGGGGCAGCATGTGGATGCGGCGTAACAATGGCGGTCTGGTATATCTGTAGCCGCATAAACTGCAAGCGATAAAATTGAGGAGAGAGAAAATTATGGGTAGATATTTTGGAACAGACGGCTTCCGTGGTGAAGCTAATGTCAGTTTGACTGCTGACCATGCCTATAAAGTCGGACGGTTTCTCGGATGGTACTATGCTGAAACCAAACGCCGGACAGGCGATAACAGCCCGGCCAAAGTGGTCATCGGCAAAGATACCAGACGTTCCAGCTATATGTTTGAGTACGCGTTGGTTGGCGGTCTGGTTGCTTCGGGCGCAGATGCTTACCTGCTGCATGTAACGACAACCCCTTCGATCGCTTATCTGGCAAGGGTGGACGATTTCGACTGCGGTATTATGATTTCTGCATCCCACAACCCTTATTTT
>DCTE01000151.1:0-2901 GCA_002329405.1 Ruminococcaceae bacterium UBA1448
CCAAACGAGTTGACGGTCGACTGGATCAGGACGTTGGAAACCGAGAAGATCGCGCCCTGAAGCCCGGCAGGCAGGCCGATCTGAAGGATCGCGAAAAACTTTGCCCGGTCAATCCGCATCCGGCGGAAGCTGAATTTCAGCGGGCCTTCCTCTTTGCGCAGGCAGTTGATCACCAGCGCCATCGACAGGCACTGGGAGATAATCGTCGCCAGCGCGACACCGGCAACGTCCATATGCAAGACGATGACAAAAAACAGGTTCAGCACGATGTTCAGGATACCGGCGACCGTCAGATAATACAGCGGCCTTTTGGTATCGCCGACCGCACGCAGCACCGCCGAACCGAAGTTATACATCATCATCGCCGGGCAGCCGACAAAGATAATCCGCATATACAGTGCCGCCTTATCCAGGACGTCTTCCGGCGTCCCCATCAGTTCCAGCAGCGGACGGGCCAGCAGCAGCCCCAGCACGACCAGGATACCGCCGCCGATCAGTGCCAGCATCATCGACGTGTGGATTGTCTCCTCGATATTCTTTTCCTGACGGGCACCGAAATACCGGGCGACCAGGACGTTGGTACCGATCGACAGCCCGAGGAAAACGTTTGTCAGCAGGTTGATCAGTGCGCCGGTCGAACCGACCGCCGCAAGCGAGGTGCTCCCCGCAAACCGTCCGACGACGATGACGTCTGCCGCGTTAAACAGCAGCTGCAAAATACTGGACAGCATCAGCGGTATCGCAAACCGCAGTATCTTTCCGGGCAGCGGCCCGGAACACATGTCCATCTCATAACTTCTGGCCATACAACCATCCTTTCCTCTTCAAGCGCGAGATTCTACGGCGACAGCCGCATAATTCATCCTCATTATAAACCCTTCTTCCCAAACTTACAAGAGTTTTACAGAAAATGAACCAGACTGTTACAGAAAAATATTTTTTCGTATGTTTATATTGTTTTCCGTCAAACAAAAGTCTGTTTATGTGCAGATTATACAATTCATTTTAACAGAAAGGATGGCTGGCCGTACAAGCCTGGCAGCCCAAAAAACACGGATTCCCGCTCTCAGGCCGGTCAGCTCTCTTCCAGAATCCGGGCAATGACCGTCTCCGGGCGGTCGGTCCTGGGATACGGGAGGGGCTTCAGTTCCGCAGGCGCACCCTCCATCAGATACGGCTGCCCGACCGCGCCGAGCATCGGCAGGTCGTTGTGGTTATCCCCGAACGCCATCACGTCGCCCGGGTCGATTCCGGCAGCTTTGCAGACGGTCAGAATTCCCTCCCGTTTACTGGCAACCCCGCAGTCCAGCCAGAGGCTGCCGCCGAGCGCGATCTGGACTTCACTTCCCCAGCGTCTGCGCCAGTCCTCCTGATATTGCAGCGCACCGTCCGGGCAATAGGCCGATACCTTCAGGATATCTTCCTCAATCGCTTCCGGGCTGGGAATGATCGTCACATGGTTCCCGACAAAATAACGGATATGGTCGAGATAATCCTGATGCTTCGGGATCAGATAGCTGGTTTCCGCGCCGGAGATCAGCACTTCAAAATGCGGGATATCCAGTATCTGATGGCTGAGGGCGAGTGCGACCTCCCGTTTAACCGGTGTTTTCCCGGCAATGCCGCCGGGTGCAAAACAGATCCCGCCATTTTCACAGATATACCAGATATCGTCGGCGACCGGTGCAAACAGCTTGCGCAAACTTCCATGCTGCCGCCCCGACGCGGCACAAAAAGCAATTCCCCGCGCTTTCAGTGCGCGAACCTGCTCAAACAGCAACGGGGAAATTTCCGTCGCGCCATTTTGCAGCAGTGTTCCGTCGATGTCGCTGGCAATCATTTTGACAGGCATATTACAACCTCCATTATCTGTCAATATTCTGTTTTGATTGTATCATATTTTCCACTGCGAGACAAGCCCGAACAGTGCCCAGTCCGCGGCGGCAGGCCGCCTGCCTTGACACGTTTATTCAATCTGCTATAATAATATCTGAACGGTTAACGTTTGGAAAGGAAGGATCAGGATGATTCCACAAAGACTTGCTGCCCTGCGCCAACAGATGCAGGCGCATGGTATCGACCTGTATATGGTCACCTCAGCTGACTTCCATCAGTCGGAATATGTCGGCGACCATTTCGAAGCCCGCGCTTATATCACCGGGTTTACCGGTTCTGCCGGCACCGCTGTCATTTCGATGGACGGCGCGTGGCTGTGGACCGACGGACGGTATTTTATTCAGGCTGCCGCCCAGCTGGAGGGTACGACTGTCCAGCTGATGAAGATGGGACAGGAAGGCGTCCCGACCGTCGACGCATTTATTGAAGAAAAACTCGGCAAAGGCCAGACACTTGGTTTTGACGGACGGACGGTGTCAGCGGCGGCAGGTGCCGGTTACCGCAAGATGGCAGAGGATAAGTGCGCCGCTGTTGAAAGCCGGTATGATCTGATCGGTGAGATCTGGGCAGGCCGTCCGGCACTGTCTGCTGAGCCGGCATTTGAGCTGGATGTCCAGTACGCAGGCCAGGAACGTGCTGAGAAGCTCGCAAACCTCAGGAAAGCAATGGAAAAAGAAGGCGCGGATAAACTGGTGCTCACCACGCTGGACGATATCGCATGGCTGTTAAACATCCGCGGCGGCGATGTCGCTTATAACCCGGTTGTCCTCTCTTACTTTATGGTGGAAAAAGACGGCTTTATCCTGTACGCCAACAGCAGCTGCTTCCCCGCCCAGCTGGTAGAAAAACTGGCAGCCGACCATGTGTCCATCAGGCCTTATCACGACATCTACTCGGATATCCAGGCAATCCCTGCCGGTGAAACCCTGATGGCCGACTGCGCCCGCACCAATTTTGCCATCGTGGACAGCATCCCGGAAGGGGTCAAGCTGCTGGACCGTGAGA
>DCTE01000151.1:2926-12064 GCA_002329405.1 Ruminococcaceae bacterium UBA1448
GTCGCGGTCACACGGTTTATCTGCTGGCTGAAAAACAACATCGGCAAACAGAAGATCACCGAGATGAGTGCCGCCGCCAAGATGGAGGAATTCCGTCAGATGGGCGAGGGATACCTCGGCCAGAGCTTTGCGCCGATTGTCTCCTACGGTGCCCACGCCGCGATGTGCCACTACTCCCCTTCTGCCGAGAGCGACATCGAGATCGAGCCGCACGGCTTTGCGCTGGCGGACACCGGCGGGCAGTACTCCCAGGGTACGACCGACATCACCCGTACCTTTGCGGTCGGCCCGCTGAGCTATGAGCAGAAACATCATTACACGCTGGTACTCAGAAGCCATCTGCACCTGGCGGCCGCACGTTTCCTGTATGGCTGTACCGGTACCGCGCTGGACTATGCCTGCCGCGCACCGCTGTGGGATGAGGCACTCGACTACAACCACGGTACCGGCCATGGCGTCGGCTACCTGCTCAATGTCCACGAAGGCCCCAACTCCTTCCGTTACCGGGTCGTCCCCGGCCACAACGCGGTCTTTGAGGAAGGGATGATCACCTCCAACGAACCCGGCCTGTATCTGGAAGGAAAGTATGGTATCCGCATCGAAAACATGATCGTCTGCCGGAAGGATGTCAAAAACGAGTACGGCCAGTTTATGGCGTTTGACAACCTGACCTTTGTCCCCTACGAACCCGAAGCGGTCCTGCCGGAAGAGATGACCGCCAGAGAACGCGCCCTTTACAATGCCTATATGGAAGAAGTCTACCAGAAAATTTCTCCCTACCTGCCGGAACAAGAAAAAGCCTGGCTGAGAAAGGAAACAGCCGCGATCTGACTGACGTGATGACGATACAAAAAAGCCGCTCTGCTGTGAAGCAGGGCGGTTTTTATCCTATCAGCGTTTTTTCTTTTTATTCTTCTTATCCGACTTGACCCGCGGTTTGCGCTGCGGGATGCTGCTGAGGTCAAACAAATCCCCCAGCGTTGCGCCTGCCGGTTCCTCGCCTTTCCCCATCAGCTGGCGGACAATCCGGGTGCGCTCGGCGAACGCCTCCTTATCCTTGACCAGCGCCAGCAGCGAAGCCGAGTTTTCTGCGTCGGCGACCGCCGAATGCTGGCTGCCCGAAAAGCTCCCTTCCGACGCGCCGAGGGCATTGGTCAGCGACAGCGGGTTGCGGCGGGAAAGCCCCATCAGCCGGGTATAGATCCGCTGGAAATCCATCCAGCGGTTAAAGCATTTGGGAATTTCCAGCCCCTTAAGCCGGCATTCCCCGGAAAACTGTTTCCAATCCGAGTTGCTCCAGGCGTAGATACGGACTTTGCCGCCATCTTCCGAACCTTCCATTATCCAGCGGGCGAAAATATCAATCGCCTCTTTTAGCAGCGGCGCATTTTCCACATCCTCCTGCTTGATTCCGGTCAGCTCGGTGATATGCGGCATGACCGGGCTGTATTCAGGTTTTACATTCAGCGAAAAACGGTCCACCAGCTGGTAATCGTCATTCAGTTTGACTGCGCCGATCTGGATAATCTCACTGATCACCACCGCGCGCGCTTCCCGGTTTTCCTTCGGAATCGGGTTCATCTCAAAATCCAGAAATATATGCTGCATCATATGCTACATCCCTCATCTGCCTCTCCGGGGATGCTCTGGACACATTCAACAGCATGATACCGTTATCCAGAGATTCCCTGATTGTATATTTTACATTGTAACACAGTAACGTGAAGATGGCAACCCCGCACTTGTGATCCTGGCCGCAGGTATGGTATAATATTCCTGTCATCAGATTGTATTGGAGGGGAAACCATGCAGAACATCCAATCTTCCGACACTGCCCGGCTTTACCGGCAAATCCTCGTAGAAAACCGCGCAGCCCTGCTCAGCGGCGGGACGGGTGATCCCCATTTACTGATTCCGCCCAGCCAGGATACCCGCCGGAGCCTGACGCTGCTCATCCGCCCAACCCGGGAAACCGCCGCCAAGATCGTCAGCTATCTCCAGCAAATCCGGGAATCGGAACCATCCCTCTACCTCTACCCTGCCGAAGACCTGCACATCACCGTCATGGACATCCTCGGCGGTATTCCCGGACGGGAACTTCCAGACGAGCTGGAAGCATATATCCGCTGTATCGGCCAATCTGCCGGACAAATCCCCCCTTTTGATATCCGTCTGGAGGGCATGACTGCCAGTGCCGCCGCTGCAATGGTCTGCGGCTACTATGAGACGGAACTGGAACGGCTGCGCGTCCAGCTCCGGGAGCAGCTGAAAAGCAGGCAGCTGCCGCTGGAAGAGCGGTACAAAACAACCTCCTGCCATCTGACAGCTGCCCGGGTCACCGACCGTCTGCACCACCCGGACAGGTTTCTGGAATGGGTGGAATCCGCCGGAGGTTTCGGGGAGTTCCGGGCAGAAACCCTCGAACTTGTCTGGCACGACTGGTATGACGCCCGCAAACAGATACTTGCCTGTTTTCCGCTGAATCCCTGATCAGGACCTGGCTGCCCCCTTGCAGCGGCCGGTCAGGAATGATACAATAGAAATGAACCCAATCACTCAGAAAGGCGGTGGCAGTATGCTGCTGAAAAATGGTCTGATTTTTACCGGGAACGGNNCTGATCGAAGGCGATAAAATCGCGGCGGTTGGAGCGGATACCGGATACACGGCCGGTGAAGTGATCGACCTGGACGGAAGGAAGGTTCTCCCCGGGCTGATCGACATTCACACCCACGGCTGCGGGATGAAGGACTTCTGCGACGGGACGGAGGAGGCGCTGGATACCCTCGCCGCAACCTATATCCAAAACGGCATCACGACCGTCTGTCCGACCTCAATGACCCTGCCCATCGACCGGCTGGAAGAAATCTGCTCGGTATATGCCCGGTGGATGGAACGCCCCCATCGCGGGACCAGGCTCATCGGCATCAATATGGAAGGCCCCTTTTTAAGCGTCGAAAAACGGGGGGCGCACCGGGCGGAATATGTCATCCCGGCGAATATGCCGGATTTCCTGCGGCTGTGGGAAGCAAGCGGCCACCGCATCCGGCTGGTGGATGTCGCGCCGGAAATCCCCGGCAACCTGGATTTTATCCGGCAGGCAAAGGAATACTGCACTGTCTCGGTTGCCCACACCAACGCGCACTATCAGCAGGCGATGGAAGGCTACCACGCCGGTGCCACCAGCACCACCCATCTGTTCAACGCGATGTCCGGTTTTTCCCACCGTTCGCCCGGCACCGTCGGCGCAGCCTTTGACAGCGGGGCCTGTGCCGAGCTGATCTGTGACGGAGAACATGTCTTCCCGCCTGTCCTGCGCACTGCTTTCAAGGTGATGGGCGACAAAATCGCGGTCGTTTCCGATTCACTGATGGCGGCCGGGATGCCGGACGGGACCGTCTGCACCCTTGGGGTGGACAAGGTAGAGGTCAAAGACGGGCGGGCTGTCCTCCCAGACGGGACAATTGCCGGAAGCGTCGTCAATATCCTTGAAGAAATCCGGCGGCTGGTCTCATTTGGCATCGACGAAAGCCTCGCCATCCGCTGCTCGACTATCACCCCCGCCCGGATTATCGGAGCAGACGCAGAAATCGGCAGCATCACCCCCGGTAAACAGGCCGACCTTCTGGTTCTGACCGAAGACTATACGCCATATATGGTCTTTAGAGATGGAATTCTACAAATACTGTAATATGAATACATGTACAATTACTTTAAAAATTTCACGGGGTAATTATATGATCAAACCTATCGAAAAAAAAGATATTCCTCAATGCGTAAAGGTTATAAAAACGAGCTTTCTTACAGTTGCAAATGAAATGGGCTTTAATCAACAAAATGCCCCTCGTTTTACCGCATTTTCAGTTAATGCCGAAAGATTAATCAATCAATTTAATGAATTGAGGCCAATGTATGGATATTTTCAAAACAATCAAATAGTTGGATATTATTCCTTACAAATCATCGATACTAAATGTGAACTTAATAATCTGTGCGTACTACCGGAGTTTCGACATCAAAAAATAGGGCAAGAACTTTTTTTTCATGCTGTAAATACTGCAATTGAACGTGGATGTACAATCATGGAAATTGGAATTGTAGAAGAGAATACTACCTTAAATCAGTGGTATCAAAAACTTGGTGCTGTCCATGTATCAACAAAAAAATTTGATTTTTTCCCATTCACCTGCGGTTATCTGACATACAATCTCCAACTTTGAAATAAATAGTCAAACATAACTACGAAAAAAGCTCTGCTGTCGCCAGCAGAGCTTTAATAGACTTCTTCTAAAGAATTAGTCAGCAGAGGGAGCACCAACAGGGCAAACACCAGCGCAAGCGCCGCATTCGATGCAGGTATCTGCGTCGATTACATATTTGCCGTCGCCCTCGGAGATTGCGCTAACGGGGCATTCCGCTGCACAAGCACCACAAGCGATGCACTCATCAGAAATCTTATATGCCATGGTCAAATACACCTCCTTATCAGTATGCCTATATTGTAACAGCTTTGTCCGAAAAAAGCAAGGGCTTTACAAAAAAAACAAAAACTTCTTACCGTTTAATCATTCTTTTTTCTGCCGCGTTCTTCCTTGGCATTTTTATCTTCACGGGGCACGTCCCCCTCTTTTGGTTCGCGTCCACGCCGTCCGCGTCCTGCCAGGTCGCGTCCCCATTTGACGTCTTCTTTCTGATAGATCACCGGCGCGAGGTCTTCGTCCCGTTCCAGCTGGACCTTCAGCATCCCGGTCAGCAGGCTGACTTCGGTGACGACACCGTTGCCGTCCGGTGTCAAAACCGGAGCCCCGACGCGGGGGGTAGTCCGCAGCAGGTCTTCATACGCCTCCTGCTCATACTTAAGGCAGCACATCAGCCGCCCGCAGGTCCCCGAAATCTTGGTCGGGTTGAGAGAGAGGTTCTGTTCCTTGGCCATCTTGATCGAAACCGGCTGGAAGTCGCCGAGGAAGGTGGCACAGCAGAAAGGCCGTCCGCAGATTCCCAGCCCACCCAGCATTTTGGATTCATCCCGGACCCCAATCTGCCGCAGTTCAATACGGGTGCGGAAGATACTGGCGAGGTCCTTGACCAGTTCCCGGAAGTCGATCCGGCCGTCAGCCGTAAAATAAAACAAGATTTTGCCGCCGCCAAAAGTATATTCGACATCCACCAGGTGCATATTCAGCCGGTGGGCGGCGATTTTTTCCTGACAGACGCGGAACGCTTCCCGTTCTTTTGCAGCGTTTTCTTCAATCACCCGGAGGTCCTTGTCATCCGCCGGGCGGATAATCTCCTTGAGCGGGACGACGATCTGCTCGTCCGGCATCATCCGGTTGGCGATCACGACGCTGCCGCATTCGATACCCCGGGCCGTCTCCACGACCACCCGCTGGCCGACGGCCAGTTTATGGTCTCCGGGAGAAAAGTAATAGGTTTTTCCGGCGTTTTTAAAACGAACGCCAATAATTTCGGTCATAAAACTTCCTTTCCATATCCAATCAGCTCTCGACAATCCCTTTCAGCCCGGAGGCGTACACCGCCAGCAGCAGGCTGAGCGAGACATTCGCCCGCAGTCCCCTGCGCATCTCATTGCCCAGCTGGTGCACCCTTACCGCCCGTTCAGGGGACAGCCGCGCCGCTATCGACACTGCTTCCCTTGACGAAGGGATAAACCCCGCCTTTGCCGTCTCACAGATCAGCCGGTCGACCATTGACAAAAACTCGCCAAACTGTTCCCGGTTCCCTTCCAGCGCGGCCAGCGTCACCAGCAGGTCATACTCCCGTCCGTCGCGCAGGTTCCGGCAGAGGTTTTCGGCCCGTTCAAACATCTCCCGGACCGTTTCATCCTCCAGAAACCGGATACACCGCCCCAGGTTCCCGCCGCCGTACAGCAGCGCCTGTTCCAGCCGTTCCGGGGTTTCCTCGGGGAAATGCCGCAGCAGCCACTGTTCCGCCCTGCGCGGGGAGATCTCATGCAGTTCCAGGCAGATACAGCGGGAAGGGATGGTCACCGGCAGCGCAGACAGGTTGTCACAGGTCAGGATAAACACCAGGTATTCAGGCGGCTCCTCCAGCACCTTGAGCAGTGCGTTTGCGGAGGCAGTATTCATCATCTCAGCGTTCTCGATCAGGATAACCTTCTTGTCCGACTCACCCGGGCGGATATATGCCTGCCGCCGGATCTCGCGGATCAGCTCGACCGGGAACTGTGTCTTCCCCTGCGGGGTGCGGAAAACCAGAATATCGGGGTGTCCCAGGCTGCCAAACGCCTTTTTGCANNCACCCGCCGCAGGGACGTTCTTCCCCCCGACAAACAAGAGCGGCGGCCGTTACAGCCGCCAGCGTCTTTTTTCCGGTCCCGGCGGTCCCATGCAGCAGATAGGCAGCCCGAAGCGTCCTGCTCCCAGGCGAAGCCGCCCTTTGCAGGACGCCGACAGGATGCGCATTGCCGGCAAAACCGTCAAAGCGGGTTACCGATTCCATCAGATCTTTTCAAACCGTTCAACGTCGGTCACGATGATGGTAGCGCCGCCAACCGTCACTTCGACCGGCATCGCAGTATAGGTATTCATCCCAAAGCCTGCGGAAGAGGATACAAGCTGTTTGCGTTTACGGGAATGGTCGCCGATGATCTTGATGGCACGGTCAACCTTTTCTTCCTCGGTACAGGTCAGAAAAGTCGTATTGCCGGACATCAGGAAGCCACCGGTAGAAGCCAGCTTGGTCACAAAAAATCCTTCTTTGGTCAGTGCTGCGGAGACAGCAGAAGAGTCGTCGCTGTTGACAATCGCAAAAATCAGTTTCATATCGCTCATCCTTTCAAAGATGTATTTATAAAGTGGTATAGTGCAAAACGATACCTTAGCACTTATTCTATCACATTTATCTGGAAAATACCACTATCCAGCAACAATTTCTTTTCCATCGGGCCGATTTTTTCTCCAGCCGTCACCACCGGGATTCCCGGCGGGCAGGCGATCCGGTTTTCTGCGGCGATTTTCCCCTCTGCCAGCGCAGTTTCGACCAAAACACTGGGAGCGAATACAGCCCCACGCAGGGGCAGCACCCTTTCCGGGCTGAGGGCAAAAGCGGGGTATCCCATCGGGCTGCGTCTGATCAGCGACCGGCCAAACCACAAAACCCGCTCAAATGTCTCCTCATCCGTCTGGGGCGAAAACATCAGCACCACCTTGCCCCCGCCCGAAAACTCCGGTTCCATCCGAAACTGACGCAGTTCCTCCGCCATCTCATCCGACGTATAACCGCACCGGAAGGCGTCCAGCGTCAGTTTTGTACAGTCGGTCACCCGCTCCAGCAGAAAAATTCCCATCCCCGCCAGCTGACCGGAGAGCTTTTCCATCCTTTCCGCCAGCTGGACGAACGCTGCCTTCCCTTCCCGCTGCATCCAGAGCACCGCCTGTTCCAGCGACGCCATGATCAGATAGGACGGGCTGGTCGAACCATACAGCGTCATCAGCTGCTTCAGCTCAGCTTTCGGCAGTATTTCAGCCATCGCCTGTCCGCAGTGCAGGATACTGCCGCCGGTCAGCACCGGCAGCGTCTTATGGGGGCTGTCACAGCAGAGATCAGCGCCCGCCTCCATCGGATGAGCACCGTCAAAGGCGATCAGGTGGGCGCCGTGGGCATTGTCGCACAGCAGGATTCCGCCATGCTGGTGGACCGTCCGGGCAATCGCGGCAACATCCGCCTGGACCCCATAATAGTCCGGGCTGGTCAGATAGACGATCCTTGCGCCTGGATGACGCGCCATGCACGTCCCGACCTCATCCGCCGTCACCGGCAGGCAAAGCCCGCTCTCCCGGTCATATTCCGGCACCAGCCAGTGAATTTCGGCGTCGCAGTGGACGCAGGCATTGACAAAAGCGAGATGGGCATTGCGCACCGCGATGATCTCCCGCCCGCATTTCCGCACGGCGGCCGTCACCATCCCAAGAATCGACAGGGTCGATCCGCCGGCACTGTAGCAGCTGTAACCAGCGTGATAAAATGCAGCGGTATTTTCTTCCGATTCTGCGATAATCCCTTCCG
The DNA here is from genome assembly GCA_002329405.1 of Ruminococcaceae bacterium UBA1448. Taxonomy (GTDB): domain Bacteria; phylum Bacillota; class Clostridia; order Oscillospirales; family Ruminococcaceae; genus Faecivivens. Next base: position 10,971 of record DCTE01000151.1, read on the forward strand.
GCTGGTACAGCTCATCCGCGCCCTTGATCTCGGTCAGGTCAAACGGAAAAGCCGCCGCCAGAAAGCCGGGGAACCCATCCGGCGCAACACCTTTATGACCGGGCATATGCAGCCGGGAGGTGCCTGACGCGGCATACCTGGTCAGAAAATCGGTAATCGGAGCAGTTTGTCTGTTCATAAGATACACACCTCCATCATTAGACAAAAGCCGCCTGGAAAATTCCCGGCGGCTTTAACCATCAACTATTCTTTTCTTCGTCAGGCTGGTCGAACAGGTGGTCAAACCCTTCCGGGAACTCACCCACGACCCCTTCGGTGGAATCCGATTTAAACAGGACCTTGACCGTCTGCAAAATCAGCTTGATATCCACAAAAAGCGAATACTGCTCAATGTAAATCAGGTCGAAGATCAGCTTATCACGCGGGGTTGTATTGTACTTGCCCTGAATCTGCGCAAGTCCGGTCAGGCCCGCTTTGACCTTCAGCCGGTACTTGAACTCCGGCAGCACTTCAACATATTTCTCGGTGATCTCCACCTGTTCAGGACGGGGGCCGACAATTGACATATCCCCCTTGAGAATGTTGATAAACTGGGGCAGCTCGTCCATACGGGTTTTGCGGAGAAAACGCCCGACCTTGGTAATCCGGTCGTCGTTCTGGGAAGCGAGACGCTTATTGTTCTTGTCCGCATCGACAATCATCGTGCGGAACTTGAGCACCTCAAAGACCTTGCCGTCCTTGGTCACACGCGGCTGACGGAAAAATACAGGGCCGTGATCCTCCAGCTTGATTGCAAGGGCTTCAATCAGCATGATCGGGCTGGCACAGAGCAGGCCGATGCCCGAAATGGCAATATCCATCGCGCGCTTGAGCACCCGCTGTTCAAACGTCAGGCCGGAGATGCGCGACTCCAGCACCGTCACGTCGTCGATGATGACATGGCGGGAATGGCGGGTGATGATGTCCGACAGCTCAGGGGTCAGGTAGGTCGTGCGGTTATGCTTATAGCAATATTCCAGCACATTGACCTTATCCGCTTCGCCGATTGCATAAAGGAAGACCGCGTTGTGGGCACGGATCGTCTTCCGCAGCTG
>DCTE01000165.1:0-1550 GCA_002329405.1 Ruminococcaceae bacterium UBA1448
CCACTGCAACTGGAGACGGGGTGCTGTCAAGACTCCGATCCGTGCATTTCTGTAAAAAATATGATCCTCTCTGCCAAAGCAGGGAGGATTTTTTATGTCTGCTGTTTTGATTGCATCGGCCGGCATCCTGTGTTATACTGAAAACAAGTGTAGTGTTTTGATTTTGAAAGGAAGGTTTTTTATGCTGGAGCAGCTCAAAGATATTGTCCGCCGGGCGGGTGCAATCATGTTGGATGCGTCGGTCGCCGAATCGGATATCACCGCCAAGGAAGGGCACGCCAATTTTGTGACCGTCTATGACGTAGCCGTGCAGCGTTTTTTGCGGAAAGAACTGTCCGCGCTGCTGCCCAAAGCGGCTTTTCTCGGTGAAGAGGAAGACTGCCAGATCAAAGCGGGCAGCGGGTATACCTTTGTTGTCGACCCGATCGACGGAACCACCAACTTTATCTGTGGTTACCAGATGAGCGCGGTTTCGGTCGGGCTGGCACTGGATGGCGAGGTGCTGATGGGAGTGGTCTATAACCCCTTCCGGGACGAGATGTACTGGGCGGAAAAAGGAAAAGGCGCTTTCCTCAACGGAAAACGCCTGCAAATCCGGGACAGGGGGCTCAAAGATGGGGTCGTCTGCTTTGGAACCTCTCCCTATAACCCGGAATATACCGATTCAACCTTTGCGCTGTTGAAAAAACTGCTGCCCCATACAATGGACCTTCGCCGTCAGGGGAGTGCCGCACTGGATATCTGCTATGTCGCCGCCAACCGCAATGTATTGTTTTTTGAGTGTATCCTGTCCCCATGGGATTACGCAGCTGCCAGCTGTATTCTGCGGGAAGCGGGCGGTGTGCTGATGACGATGGATGGCGAGCCTGCCGATCTCAATGTCAAAACTTCGATCATGGCTGGTGCGCCTGCCGCCATCCGGGAGTTTTTGCAGCTGAAATAATCGGGATAATCGCAGATTATCCTTTTACCGCTGCCATTTGTCGCAGAGGGCGTTGATCTGGTCGGCGAATTTGGCAAGGTCTTTGTTGGCGACGCCTTCGTTCTGCTTGATGACGGCAACCAATCGCTGACCGGCGGCCACCAGACGTCCAAAGACGGTATTGGCGCGGCTGGAGGCTTTGCTCTCCAGTTTTTCAACCCGATGGGGCTGTGCGCGGATTTCCCAGCGTCCTTTGGCGATGTCGAAAACTGAACCGCTGTAGGGTGCTTCCGCGTCCAGGCCCAGACGGCTGCGCAGTGTCGAAGCAAACAGGTCGGCGGTCAGGTCTTCGCCGTGTACGATAAAGACCTTTTTGGGCTTCTTGGTAAGCGATGTGATCCACCGCAGCAGCCCTTCCCGGTCGGCATGGCCGGAAATGCCGTCGATCCGGCAGATTTTTGCCGAGACATGGATTTCTTCGCCAAACAGGCGAACATCTTTTGCACCATCAAGTAGATTTCGTCCAAGAGTGCCGACCGCCTGGTAACCGGCAAAGACGATGGTCGAGTCACTCCGCCAGAGGTTGTGTTTCAGGTGGTGGCGGATGCGTCCGGCGTCGCACATGCCG
>DCTE01000165.1:1572-3703 GCA_002329405.1 Ruminococcaceae bacterium UBA1448
GCGCTTGGATTCATCCGACGTGACAGCCAGCCGCAGCCCCTCAAACTGAAGGGGGTTGATGCCTGCGTCCATCAGGGCGAGGGTTTCTTCGTCAAAGCATTCGCGGGTTTGTTCGTCAAAGATGCGGGTTGCTTCGATGGCGAGGGGAGAGTCCAGCCAGACTTCCATATTTTCAAACCCTTTCGCCATATTGTCAGCGCGGATCTTCCGCAGAAAATACAGAACCTCCTGGGTACGGCCGACCGCAAAACATGGGATGACGACGTTGCCGCCTCTGGCATAGGTTTCTTCGATGATTGCGGCGAGGTTTTTCTCATAGTCGGGCTTCGGCCCGTGGCTGCGGTCGCCGTAGGTTGATTCCATGATGACGTAGTCAGCGGTCTCAGGGTAGGTTGGGTTTTTGATCAGCGGCTGGTCGATATTGCCGATGTCGCCGGAAAAGAGCATCTTTTTCTGGATGCCGTTTTCATTCAGCCAGATTTCGATACTGGCAGAGCCCAGCAGGTGCCCAGCGTCGATAAACCGGATACGGATACCGTCGGCGATGTCGACGGTTGTCCCGTAATGACAGGGACGGAACAGCTTGAGGACCCCTTCGGCGTCTTCCATTGTAAACAGCGGTTCGACCGGATCGGTACCGGCGCGTTTATGTTTGCGGGTAATCCACTCGGCGTCTGCTTCCTGGATATGGGCGCAGTCGCGCAGCATGATTTCACACAGCTCGGTTGTCGCCGAAGTAGCGTAGATTTTGCCGCGGAACCCCTGACGGTAGAGCAGCGGGAGCAGACCGGTATNNGGTGATCAGAACGATTTCTGTTTCAGCAGCAGAGAAGGGAGCCGGCGCATTCTGAAAGACGTTGATGCCCTGTTCCATTCCGTAATCAACGATGATCTTTTTTCCGCAGACTTCCAGATAATGGCAGCTGCCGGTAACTTCGTGGTTAGCTCCGATGAAAGTCAGTTTCATAGTGGTCCCTCCTTAAATAATCCTTACTTATATTTTAGCATAAAATCAGGGAGAATACATACATTTTTTTGTAAAAAAATAAGAAAGAAGGTTTGCGCTTGGCAGAGCATTCTGAGGAAAAATCGGTTGTCTATCTGTCTGCCCGGGAGCTTGCAGAATTTTTACTGCGCAGCGGCAGTATNNGCGTGATGCGGGCGCAGGAGGGCGCGCGGATTCACCGTAAGCTGCAAGCTGCCAGCAAGAAAGAGGAAGGCAGCGACTATCAAAGTGAAGTTTACCTGAAAGCAGAGCGTCATCACAATGGGATAGATTACCAGATTGACGGCCGGGCGGACGGCATTTTTACCGCGCCGGACGGTATGAGGACGGTCGATGAAATCAAGACGGTAGAAGGGGAAACCGAGCGGGACAGCTGGCCGGAACATTGGGCGCAGGCGCGAATCTACGCCGCGCTTTTGTGCGAAAGCGAAGGGCTGGACGCTGCGCGGGTACAGCTGCGCTATTTTCGGATTGATTTGCAGGAGGAGATTCTGTACACCGAGCAGCAGACGGCGCAGTGGTATGAGGATTACCTGTGCGGGCTGCTGGAGGAGTATACCCCCTGGGCCAGACGGGAGGATGACTGGCGGCAGGAGCGGACAGGTTCACTGGCTGCCCTGACGTTTCCATTTGACAGCTACCGTCCCGGCCAGAAAGAGATGGCCGGCGAGATTTTCAGAACCTTTCGGGATAAGCGGCTGCTGCTCTGTCAGGCACCGACCGGGACCGGCAAGTCGATGAGCAGTATTTTCCCTGCCCTCAAGGCGATGGGGGAAGGATACGGAGACCGGGTGTTTTATCTGACGGCGAGGGGAACGACAGCTGCGGCAGCGGAAAACGCGGTAGGGATTCTGCGTCAGAAAAGCGGGTCTTCTCTGCGGCTGAAAAATCTGACGCTGACCTCCAAAGACAAACTGTGTTTTCTGGAACAGCGGAGNNCCCTATGCAAACGGATATTATGACCGGCTGCGGTCAGCGATTGCGCAGGCGTTGCAGGAGGACTGTTTTGCCCGGGAGGATATCGAGCGGCTGGCCAAACAGTTTACCCTCTGCCCGTTTGAGTTCCAGCTGGACTTATCCCTCTGGTGCGACCTGATTGTCGGAGACTACAACTATCTGTTTGAC
>DCTE01000138.1 GCA_002329405.1 Ruminococcaceae bacterium UBA1448
GCTGATTGCGGCGCTGGCCGTATCCAGAAAGCTGCTGTCGGCAGAAAAGACAACTGAATAATTTGCACACGCCGTGGGTTTTCAATCAGCATCAGGAAACAGAATCTCCTTGCTTTTTCAGGCCCGCGGCGTTATACTGTATTTATAATGAAATAAAACAATTTTACCGTAGAAAGGAATTGATTTTTATGCAGATTACAGCCCCGATTGTCACCATGATTGCCCGGCGCAGCTGGTGCATCAATGAGTATGGAATGGACGCGATGTTTTTGCTGGAGGGAGCACACAAAGCCCTGCTGATCGACACCGGTACCGGCACATTTGATGTCGCGGCCCTTGTCCGTCAGCTGACCGACAAGCCGCTGATGGTTGCCTGCACCCATGGCCATGTCGACCATGTCGGCGGCATCGGCTTTTTCGACACGGTATATCTGCACGAGGATGACTTCGCGGCGGCGCGTGACCTCAGCCCCGAGACCAGAAAAGGTTACGTTCAGATCATGAACTCGATGAGCGGCGGGCTTTTCTCGGTCACCGAAGCGGATGTCGTGGAATTCGACAAGGTCCCGGAACTGAAACCATTGAAAGAACAGGACGTCATCGACCTGGGCGGACGGAAGATCGTCGTCTATGAGACGCCCGGCCACACCCCCGGCGGGCTGAGTTTTCTGGATGTGCGGGAACGGATGATCTTTACCGGCGACGCCTGCAACGGGAATACCCTGCTCTCCTCTTTCGGGGTGGTCAAGCCGCGTTCGGGGGTCGACACCCTGCTTGCGACCGCAAAAAAACTGAAGAGCCTGGAGCCTTTTTACGACCGCAACTACAACGGCCACATCGGCTATGCCGCTTTCCTCAACTGTTTCCCGATGCCCGCGTCGATCAACAGCGACGCCATCCATGTCTGTGAAGGTATTCTGTCGGGTGAGATCAAAGGTGAGCCGCAGCAGGCGGCATTCGGAGGCAACAGCAACCATGCCGGTTACGGCGCATTCGGCGTCCGGTTTGACCCGGCGCAGATTTACGAAAAATAAGGAGGGGTTTTGATGGCTGAGCTGATTTTCAAATCCATTTCCAACAATCCGACGTTTGAAGGGCTTGCGTCGGTGATCCCGGATATTGTTTATTCCCACGCAGGCGGAAAAGAGATCAAACTGACGCTGATCGTCCCACAGACGCCCCAAAACCCCGAAACTTCATCCAGATTTCCCTGCATCGTCTTTGTACAGGGCAGCGGATGGACCTTCCCGGACATTACATACGAACTCCCGCAGATGAGCGAATTTGCCCGGAACGGGTTTGTTGTCGCGATGGTCACCCATCGTTCGGCACTGGACGGATTCCAGGCCCCAGCCTTTTTGAAGGATGTCAAGGCCGCCATCCGTTTTCTGCGGGAAAACGCCGAAACCTATAAAATTGACCCTGACCGTATCGGTATCTGGGGCACCTCATCCGGCGGCAACACCGCGCTGCTGGTCGGGCTGACCGGTGACGACCCGATCTATCGCACCGATGAACATACCGGTTTTTCCGACAAAGTCAAAACAGTAATCGACTGCTTCGGCCCCGCCGATATCCCGTCGCTGTTTGAGGGGCTGAAATACCGTGCCGAGCAAAACCCCAGCGACCGTGCGCTGCTGCATGGACTTCTGGGGCCGGACCCAGTCGAACAGCGGGCGCGGATGCGGATGATCAACCCGATGGAAATGGTGGAAAAAGGAAAGGAATACCCGCCTTTTCTGCTGATTCACGGGGACAAAGACCCGCTGGTCCCCTATTCCCAGAGTGAAGCGATGGCGGCAAAGCTGGTGGAGGCTGATGTCCCGACCCAGCTGATCCGGCTGGAAGGCGCTGAACATGAAGGCACCTTCTGGAGCAGGGAACTGCTGGGAATGATCGCAGAGTATCTCAAAGAAACGCTGTAAACGGAGGAATAAAATGCTGGATACACTGGTCGAGATCCTGCTGGAAATCATTGTCAACGGAGCACTGGACGCATCTGACAGCAAAAAAGTAGCCATGCCGGTACGGATACTGCTGGCAGCTGGGGTGGTACTGTTTTTGGGAGCTGTGGTGGGCATCCTGATCTGGAATGGAATTGCACGGGGAAGCCTGCTGCTGATCATCTGCGGCGTTCTCTTTCTGGCACTGGTCATCCTGCTGGCCGTGAACAAAATCACACGTTTTCAAAGAAGCCGCAGGCAGTGATCTTCCAACCAGCACAGACCTGGAAAATACACGAAGACATATTGAAGCAATTGGGAGAAAAGTATGGAAAATACAAAAAAAATCATCTTTTTTGACGTCGATGGGACGCTGGTTGTCTGCGGCGCAAAGGAATATATCCCCCAATCGGCGATTGACGCCATCCGCGCCGCCCGCGCAAAGGGAAACCTGTGTTATCTCTGCACCGGGCGAAGCGCGGCGGAGATTTACCCGTTCATACTGGAAGTCGGGTTTGACGGCATTATCGGTGCGGGCGGAAGTTACGTCCAGATTGGAAACGAAATGCTCTATCATCATACCATCAGCCGGGAATCGCTCGATCATCTGACCCGGTATTTTGACGAAAACGGGTTTGACTATTACCTTGAGAGCAACGACGGACTGTTTGCCAGCAAAAATCTGGTAGAGCGGCTGGAACGGATTTTATACGGGGACTGGAAGCATGACCCGGCGGCGGCAGCCAAAAAGGCGGCAGGCAGCGATTTTATTGACGCGATGCAGCCGCTGGACGACACACCGCGCGGCTACAACAAGGTCTGTTTCCTGGAAAAAGAGGGGCTTCCCTGGGAAGCGGTCGAGAATGAGTTCGGCGGTGAATTTACAATTATCCGCTGCACTGTTCCGTCGTTTGGCGACAATTCGGGCGAACTGACCGTCCCCAATTCCAACAAGTCCTATGCGATCGAAACGCTGATCAACCACCTCGGTATTCCACGGGCAAACACCTACGCATTCGGCGACGGGATGAACGACGCCGAGATGCTGCAATATGTCGCGCACGGTATTGCGATGGGCAACGCAAAAGAAGGCTTAAAAGCGATTGCCAACGAGGTGACCGCGTCCCAGACGGAGGACGGCATTGCAATCTCGATGAAAAAACACGGGCTGTGCTGACCACACAGCCCACAGGAAGGAACCCATGATCTATGGCAAAAAAATCGTCCAAAAACGAAAAAACCAATGTCTGCCGGCTGCTTGATCAGGCCGGTATCCCCTATCAGACCCATTTTTACCCCCACGGTGACGAAGCGGTCGACGGTACGACCGTCGCCTCGATTCTCAGCCAGCCGCCCGAACGGGTATTCAAGACGCTGGTCACCCGCGGGCCGGGATCAAAAAACAGCTGTTTTGTCTTTGTCATCCCGGTCGCAGCCGAGCTGAACCTGAAAGCGGCGGCAAAAGCCGCCGGGCAGAAGTCGATTGAGATGCTGCATGTCAATGAACTGTTGGGGCTGACCGGATACATCCGGGGCGGCTGCTCCCCCATCGGGATGAAAAAGCTGTTCCCGACCTTTATCGACCAGTCGGCACTCCAACAGCCGACCATCATGGTCAGCGGCGGAAAAATCGGCATTCAGGTAGAGCTGGAGCCCGCAGCACTTGCTGGATTGGTCGGCGCGCAGTTTGCGCCGCTGACCGCGGTATCCGGCGGATGACCGCCCGTACCCCGCTCCCCTTCCCGATGCCGGACTGGCCGGGCCCGGTACTCCGCGCAATCGCAGTGCTGGAAGGGAAAGGCTTTGAATGCTATGCAGTTGGCGGATGCGTCCGGGACGCGGCACTGGGCGAACAGCCGCACGACTGGGATTTGACAACCTCGGCGCTGCCGGAAGAGATTTCCGCCGCCTTTTCCGGGATGTCCCAGAACCTGGCCGGTGCCAGACACGGGACGGTCGGGGTATTGGTGGACGGGCAGATGCTGGAGATGACCACCTACCGTGTCGACGGCAGTTATACCGATTCGCGACACCCGGATGGTGTGGCATTTACCCGGAGTTTGAAAGAAGACCTCGCCCGCCGGGATTTTACCATCAACGCGATGGCGATGCACCCGGAGAAAGGGCTGTTTGACCCTTATGGCGGGCTTGACGACCTGTTGAGCGGTACCCTGCGGGCGGTCGGCGACCCGCTCAGGCGGATGCAGGAGGACGCACTGCGGATCTTGCGCGGGCTGCGGTTTATGTCCCGGCTGAAATTCGTCCCCGATGCCAGAACCGAGGCAGCCTTTTTTCAGTGTGCGCCGCTGCTGCAAAAGATCTCAAACGAACGGGTTTATGCTGAACTGACCGGGATGCTGATTGGCGCAGGGGTACAGGATGTACTGATCCGTTACAGTGAAGTGCTGGGGACGGTCCTGCCGGAGATTCTACCCTGCTGCGGATTTGACCAGTATACCCGCTACCATCTTTACGATGTCTGGGGGCATACCGCGGCTGCTGTCGGGGCAGTGCGCCCGGAGCCGCTGCTTCGATGGGTGATGCTGCTGCACGACATTGGAAAACCGGGACGGTTTATCCCGGACGAGATGGGAGTTGGGCATTTCAAAGGACATGCAGCGCTGTCGGCCGCGATGGCGGAAAGAATTCTGCGGCGGATGACGATGCCGGCACGGATGATCAAAGACGCACTTCCCTTGATTCGCTGGCATGACGCAAAGGTAACTGCCGACCCGGTATCCATCCGCCGATGGATGGCGATGCTGGGAGAAGAGCAGCTATTGCGGCTGTTGGAAGTCAAGCGGGCGGACAATCTCGCCCA
>DCTE01000085.1 GCA_002329405.1 Ruminococcaceae bacterium UBA1448
ATACTGCATCTCTCCTTATCTATAGTATTATTGTATTTTATATATTGTCTTTATAGTAGCGGAAATTACTGAAATTTTCAATAGTTTTTTGCATTTTTATTTATTTTTTGTTTATCTGCCTGTTTGCGGCAAAAACAACGGGGCGCAGATTTTGCCCGCGCCCCTGATACAGCCGTATATTTTCAATATCTGCCGGAGATTGTCTCCAGCTTCTGCCGGTCGAGCAGCTGGATTGTCCTTCTGCTCTGCCGGACAATGCCTTCAGCGGTAAAGTACCGCAGCATCCGCGAGACAACCTCTCTGGCGGTTCCCATATATCGGGCGATCTGGTCATGGGTCATCTTCAGCTGCTGGCTGCCGCCCTTGTCCATCTCGTCCAGCAAAAAGGCGGCCAGCCGCCGGTCAAACCGCATGAACATGATCTGTTCCATTACCCAGACCGCGTCTGACAGCCTTGCCGCCGCCGCACGAAGGGAAAAATTCTCGGCATAGATATTTTCAGATGTCACCTTCGCGTAGGCCGCTCCGTCAATCACCAGCAGGTCGGTTTCCTCCTCAGCGTCGATCATCACTTCCAGCGTGATCTGCCGCATCGCACAGGGGGCGGACAGCAAAATCACCTCACCTGGATATGCCCGGAACAGGGTGATCTCCCGCCCTTCCTCCGACAGCAGATAACCCCGCAGACAGCCGCTCTGGATGACCAGCACCCCGGTACAGCCACCGGTTCCATGGACATTTTCTCCCTTGCCGCAGTGGAGGGGATGGGTCGCCGCACAGAGTGTCTGCTGCTGAGCGAGGGTCAGTTTGTCCCAGAAGGTAAAATACTGTTTAAAAAAAGCGGGGCATTGCTGTGGCTGCATTGGAAAGGCTCCTTATCTGTTGAAGATTGGCAATCAGTACGGATTGCCCGCGTTTTCGGCGTCCAGGCCGAAGAAGGTGAGGGCTTTCTGGATGGAATAATCCCAGAACCGCCATTCATGCTTGAAACCGGGCGTCGTCTCAAAGGTTGCATCCAGCCCGATCTCCTTTGCATAGTCCATAAAGTCTGTGAATGCCGGGAAGAGCATGTCGTCCTCGCCGCAGGCAAAGTACAGCCGGGGCAGTTCGCCGGTTTTGGCCTTTTCGGTGACGACCCGCCAGGTATTTTCGACCGACGCGAGGAAGTCGTCCATATCTTTGTAGTTGGCGACCGATTTCTGCATCCGTTCCCACATCTTCGGCTCTTTTTCCTGCATGGTCGCGAAGTTGCGGGGAGAGGCCGACAGGATAGCGGCAGCTGCAAATTTTTCCGGGTGATTGAAAGCATAGACACAGGTCCCACGTCCGCCCATCGACAGACCGGCGATAAAGTTATCCTCCCGCTTGTCGGAGGCGGGCAGCCAGCCATAGACCAGCGGCATCAGCTCTTCAAACAGGAAGTCGTACATTGCATACCCGGTCCCGAAGATCGGCCAGTTTGCATAGTTGGCGTTCATCCCGCTGGGGCAGACGACAATCAGGTCTTTCTCGCAGGCGTACAGCTCAATATTGGATTTGCGCAGCCAGTCGGTGTGGTCGCCGAAGGTGCCGTGCAGCAGCCAGAGCACCTTATACTTTTTGCCGCTCCGGTAGAATGCGTTGGAATCGGTTTCCCAGGGCTTGTCCGGCAGGATGATTGTCACTTCGGTGTTGCCGCCCAGGTACTGGCTGGGAAAATTGAGGTTGACAAGAGACATAGGCCATCGTCCTTTCTGTTTGGATAGAAAATTCCGTTACAGCCTTATTTTACCATATTTTCCCTATTCTGAACAGATATTTTGTACAATTATTTGCTCTGCGCAAAACAAAAGGTCTGTTTAATCCACTTCCGGCCGGTCAATGTCTTTCAGCTCGCGGGCGTCCTCCGCTTCCACCCAGCTGACTGCGTCAGGGTGGCGGTGCATCACCCTTTTTCCGCCGCGGTCGCCGGTCAGTGCCAGCAGCTCAGGGAAGAATGCCCGGTGGAACAGCACCGGGTTTCCCGCCTGTCCGTCTTTGGCCAGGCAGACAATTTTCCCCGGTTCCCGTGCCTCAATCAGCCGCAGCAGGGAACCGGCTTTTAATTCCGGCTGGTCAGCCACCATAAAAATGGCGTATTCCGCTCCCAGCTTTTCAGCTGCCCTGACCCCCAGCCGGACGGTGTGGGACGCCCCCAGCAGCGGGCAGTCGTTGCGGACCGGGATGACCCCCGGTGCGTCCAGCAAGGTTTGATAGCCGCTGACCAGGATGACCGGCGTCCCGCACGCATCTTTTGCCGTCCGCGCAGTGTCCAGCGCATACTCCCACATCGGGCGGCCGCGGTAGGGGGCCAGCAGCTTGTTGCTGCCAAACCGTTTCCCGACCCCGGCCGCCATCAGGATAACTGCCGTGTCAGCGGCTGTCATATTACTGCCCATTTCCTTTTTTCTGGAGGGCAGTCAGAATCTTTTCGGGTGTGATCGGCAGTTCCCGGAAACGGACGCCGATTGCATTTTCAATCGCGTTGGCGATGGCGGGAGAGGGGGTATTGATGACGACCTCACCGATTGACTTGGCACCGAACGGTCCCGACGGCTCGAAGCTGGGGCAGAATTCTACCCGGATTTTACCAAAGTCTTCCTTGGTCGGCATCCGGTACTGCATAAACGAGTTGTTCACCAGCCGTCCCTTGCCGTCATAGATGATGTCTTCGATCGTCGCCATCCCGATACCCTGCAAAATACCGCCCTCGGCCTGTACACGGGCGAGGTTTTCGTTGACGACGGTGCCGCAGTCGACCGCCGCGTCAAATTCGACGACCCTGACCGCGCCGGTCTCCGGGTCGATATCGACTTCCGCCGCGCCGCACATAAAGGGCGGGGGAGAGGTCGGGGAAGAATGGGAGGCGGTCGCTTCCAGCGGGGAGCTGTTGCCGCACTGGGCATGGTAGCTGATCTCTTTGAGGCTGACCGACTGGCCGGGGTCATCGCTGGCAAACACCTTTTCCCCGTCAAATTCCAGCCCTGCTGCCGGTTTGCCCAACATATCCGCCGCCGCTGCGATGATCTTGCCGATCAGCTCCTTGCAGCATTTGACGCAGGCCATGCCGGTAATATAGGTGGTCGACGATGCGTAGGACCCCGAATCATAGGGCGACAGGTCGGTGTCGGCACTGAAGACCGCGATGTTTTCCAGCGGACAGTCGAGCATGTCGGCCGCCATCTGTGCCAGAATCGTGTCGCATCCGGTACCCATGTCGGCACAGCCGAGCAGCATATTGTAGCTGCCGTCGTCCATCACCCGGATGGTGACGCTGCCGACGTCGACGCCCGAGATGCCGCTGCCCTGCATGTCCAGTGCCAGCCCGACCCCGCGGATATGCCCATTTTCCAGCACACGGCGGGGATACTTGTCCTTCCATCCAATCATATCAGCCGCCTTTTGCAGGCACTGGTCAAGGGTATTGCTCAGGCTGGTCTCGCCGTAGTAGGCAGGCATCTTGTCCCCTTCATGGGTCATATTGCGCAGACGGAAGGCGACCGGGTCGTCCCCCATCTTTTTGACCAGCTCGTCGATGGCCGATTCAACTGCAAAAATACCCTGGGTTGCGCCGNNCAGCTCGTTGACGGTGGTCTCAAGGGCATAGATGCCCTGGGTTGCGCCGTAGCCGCGGTAGGCACCCGACGACATGTGGTTGGTGTAGACGACGTCATATGAAAAACGGAAGGCGTCGGTCTGGTAAAGGGGAATCGACTTGTGGCCCGACAGCCCGACAGTGGTCGGGCCATGTTCGGCATAGCCGCCCGAGTTGGAGAGGGTGTGCACCATCAGGACTTTCAGTTTGCCGTTCTCGTCAGCACCCGCCCGCACCCGCAGTTCCATTTCATGCCGGGGGGAGGAGGCGATCTGCGACTCATACCGGGGATATACC
>DCTE01000112.1 GCA_002329405.1 Ruminococcaceae bacterium UBA1448
GTTCGAGAACATGGGCGCACAGCTGGTTCGTGAAGTTGCCACCAAGACAAACGATGCTGCCGGCGACGGTACAACAACTGCTACCGTTCTGGCACAGGCAATCATCCACGAGGGCGCAAAGAACATTGCAGCCGGCGCAAATCCGATGGTACTGCGCAAGGGTATCGCAAAGGCAGTGGACACCGCTGTCAAGGTCATCAAGGATAATTCCAAGGTCGTTAACGGCACTGAGGATATTGCAAGAGTTGCCACCATCTCTTCCGCAGATGAGAATGTGGGCAAGCTGATCGCTGAGGCAATGGAAAAGGTTTCTACCGACGGCGTTATCACCATTGAAGAGGGCAAGACCGCTGAGACCTACAGCGAAGTGGTTGAAGGTATGCAGTTCGACCGTGGCTATATGTCCCCGTATATGATTACCGACCGTGAGAAGATGAAGGTCGTTTATGATGATGCACTGGTATTCATCACCGACAAGACCATCAGCAACATCCAGGATATCCTGCCGATGCTGGAACAGATCGTAAAAATGGGCAAAAAGCTGCTGATCATCGCCGAGGATATCGAGGGCGAGGCGCTGACCACCATCATTCTGAACAACCTGCGTGGTACTTTCAAGTGCGCTGCTGTCAAGGCTCCGGGCTTTGGCGACAGAAGAAAGGAAATGCTCCAGGATATCGCAATCCTGACCGGCGGTACTGTTCTGTCCTCTGACCTGGGCATGGAACTGGCTGACGCAAGCGTTGAGATGCTGGGCAAGGTTAGCCAGGCTGTTATCGACAAGGAGAACACCATCCTGGTCGGCGGCGCAGGCACTTCTGAGGCGATCCAGGAGCGTATCGCAGAGATCAAGAATCAGATCGCTGCATCCACCTCTGACTTCGACAAAGAAAAGATGCAGGAACGCATCGGCAAGCTGTCCGGCGGCGTAGCTGTTATCAAGGTCGGCGCTGCAACCGAAGTTGAAATGAAGGAAAAGAAGCTGCGCATTGAGGACGCTCTGTCCGCAACCAAGGCAGCTGTAGAAGAGGGCATCGTTGCCGGCGGCGGCACAGCACTTATCAATGCAATCCCGGCAGTAGAAAAGCTGGTTCCGTCTCTGGACGGCGACGAAAAAACCGGCGCAAAGATCGTTCTGCGCGCTCTGGAGGCTCCGCTGCGTCAGATCGCTGCAAATGCTGGTCTGGAAGGCAGCATCATCGTGGATAAGATCCGCCGCAGCCGCAAGGTTGGCTATGGCTTTGATGCTTACAACGAGACCTACTGCGATATGATGGCAAACGGTATCGTTGACCCGACCAAGGTTACCAGAAGCGCACTCCAGAACGCTGCTTCGGTTGCCGCAATGGTTCTGACCACCGAAAGCCTGGTTACTGATATCAAGGAACCGGAACCCCCTGCAGCTCCTGCAGCAGGCGGCATGGGCGGAATGTACTAATCCACCCCTTCCCTGTTACAGCTTATAAAGACGAAATCCCGTCCACTGTTTTGGTGGGCGGGATTTTTGGCATTTGGCGTTATTGCTTTTCCCATAAAAGGGTAAACTGTTCAGGATGATTGGCAAACAGCTGGGTCAGCTGGTCATAAGATAGTTCGTTGACCGGCTGGGACAGGAAGTAAACCTGTTCAATCTGGCCGACATCCTTGCCGTTTCCGGCGATCAGATATTCACTGGCGGTATTGTCCCCGATCATCAGGTCATCCCAGGAAGAGGACGTCATCGAGAAAATGACGGCATTCTGACCGTCTTCCAGCTCAATTGTCCTTGAATAAACGCTTTCCCATTCTGTTCCGTACAGACGCGCGATGATATCGCCGTCCGGCTCCTGTACGACCCTGATATTCTGGCTGTCCGGGTTATATACGACCGAGTGGACATTGTTTTTCAAAAAGATGCCTGCACCTGCCGTAAGCCCAATCACCAGCAATACCGCGACTGCCGCTGTCAGGATGCGTTTGATGAGCAGTTCCCGGCGGACTTTGATCAGTGAGTCGGTGCTGATAAAGGCGGTTGATTTTGCTTGTGCGAAATCATATTTTTTGTTCTGAGCGGCGTACTGTTCCATTTTTTCATACTCCTTTCGGCAGCAGGCGCAGTCTTTCAGGTGTTCCATGACAGCCTGCCTGCTTTCTTCGCTGCAAACACCGTCGGCGTACAGCGGCAGCAGATCGTTGATAATGGGACATGGGTATTTCATTCTGAATTCATCCTTTCCTGCAACCTGCATCTTGCCCGGTGATAGGTGACCCGGGCCCAGCTTTCAGTTTTTCCAAACAATCCGGCTATCTCCCGGAAACTGCGTTCCCCGAAAACTCGCAGCCAGAAAACCTCCCGGTAAGGTTCTTCCAGCTGGTGCAGCAGCCCGAAAAGCCGGTCGGACATTTCCCTGTCGAGCAGCATCTCTTCCAGACTGCCGGAGACGAGTTCGGGAACAGCAGTGTCTGACCTGTGTTTCTGTTTGCGCATGAGACTGAGCCAGTAATTTTTGGCGATCCCGCAAAGCCAGCTTTCAATGGCGCAGTCGCCCCTGAACTGATGGATTTTTTTCAGAGCCTGAAAGAAGGTTTGCTGTGCGACATCCTCAGCCTCAGCCTGGTTCCCGGTCAAAGTCAGCGCGTAGCGGTAGACCACCTGATAGCAGGTCAGATAAATCTGGTCAAAATCCTGCGTCAATTTTTTCCCTCCTTTTTGTCCGGGTGTTCATCTGTTAGACGCAAAAAAATGGTATTCGTTACAGCAATCAGAACTTTTCTGCAAAAAAGACACCCGCGGGTTCTCCCACAGGTGTCCGATCATTAAAATGGGTGCAGAAGTTCACTTGTTTTCTTTTAAGCGGCGTCCGTTCTGGTTTTTCTGCCAGATCAGCCATAGCCCGTGCAATACCAATTGGTCATCAAAAATAATCGGATGTTCACAGCAGGCGGTAATTGTTTTTTCCAGTGCGCCGCCGGTCGCAATCACTGTCAGCTGGTCCTCCGGTTCGTTCAGTTCTTCTGCAATGCGGGTAATCATTCCATCAATCAGCCCGGCTGTTCCATAGACAGCACCGGATTGCAGGCAGTGAACGGTATTGTGTCCAATCACCGTTTGAGGTGCTTCCAGCCCGACCCTGGGCAGCTGAGCAGTACCGGATGCACCCGCTTCCAGTGAAATCCGTACACCAGGGCTGATAAAGCCGCCGATATACCGTCCCTGACGGTCAATGACCGAAGCGGTGGTTGACGTCCCCATATCGAAAATAATCATCGGTGCCCTGTATCGGTCGAGTGCCGCCACCGCGTCGACGACAAGGTTGCTGCCCAGCTGGGACGGGTTTTCGATGCGGATATTCAGCCCGTTTTTGACACCCGGTCCGATCAGAAGCGGTGTTTTGCCGGTCACCATCTCCATTGCCCGCGTCAGGACAAAGTTCATCGGCGGAACGACCGACGAAATGATGCAGCCTTCCAGCTTTTCTCTGGGGACACCGTTGAGTTCCAGCGTCCGCAGGAAATCAATGGCATATTCATCTTCTGTCTTGTTGGAGATGGTGGCAAACCGGGAGGTGAAATAGGTACCCCTGTTTCCGATACACCCGAGTGAAATATAAGCATTGGATACGTCTGCTGCCAGTATCATTTTTCCTGCCCCCTTTTCCCCGGTGCGTTTTTCCGGTAGAGAATTCCCAGCCCTTTCAGCAATAGGTCACTGTCTACAATAACTTCTTCCCTGCAATAAGGCGCGATTCGTCCCGACATTCCGCCGGTCATGATCACCAGAGGCGGCTGTTCTTCCGCCAGTTCCCGGCGTATCCGTCTGATCAGACCGTCTACTGTTGCGGCTGTGGCGAAGATTGCGCCGCTTTTCATACACTCGACGGTATTTTTCCCGATTGCATGAGCGGGGGCTTCCAGGCTGATGGAGGGCAGCTGAGAGGTATTCTGTGCCAGTGCGCGCTGGGAGATGCGGATGCCGGGACAGATGACGCCGCCGAGAAATTCCTGATTTTTGCTGACAACCGACAAGGTGGTCATAGTTCCCATATCCACGACAATAACGGTTTTTCCGGCGGGCTTGCCGTACAGATGATAAGCAGCGACGGTATCAACAATCCGGTCGCTTCCGAGCGCATCGGGGTTGTCCACCAGCAGCTTCAATCCGGTGCGGATGCCGGGGCGAATCAGGATCGGGGTTTTGCCGATGACCATTTCAACCGCCAGCATCAGCATCCGGTTGATGGGCGGCACGACTGAGCAGATAATCGAACCGGAGATTTTTTCCGGCGGAATTCCGTTCATCTGCAAAATACTTCCCAATACGCCGGCGTACTCGTCCTCGGTTTTCATTCGATCGGTGGCGATGCGTGCGGTCATCAGCGGGCCGTTTGCATCCACGCATCCGACGCAGATATTGGTATTGCCCGCGTCCAGCGCAAGAATCATGTCGTTTCTCCCCTTTAAAAAATTATATTCTCTTACCATTATATCCAAAATGGTATTTGAATTCAAGTTATGCAGCTACAGATAAAAACAGAAAAAGCAGACTGCCGGGACAGTCTGCCAAGTTGTACGGATTTCAGAAAATTAAACTGCCTGCTTTTTCAGAACACGGAGCAGGACCTTGCATACTACAGCGGTAATCACCGCCGCAACCAGTGCCTCCAGTACGCCGTTGATAGCGACTACCCCCAGAATTACATCATACAGGGCTTCAAAGCCAATGCCTTTGGCGGCTGCATAGCTCTTTCCAAAGCAGTAATAAATCAGACCCATGACCAATACCGTGTTGGTCATTGAACCCAGCAGACCGGCTGCTCCGAGTGACACAATGTCAAACAGATTGTTCTTTTGCTTCCCAGCCGCTTTCCATAACAGGCAAAGCGCTTTATACACGTAATAAGCGACAACGCCAATCAGGATTCGCGGGATAAAGCAAATGACAAGGCTCCATAAGTTTCCGCCGGAATAAAAAGGTGAAAAGGTAAAGGATGTAACCGTCGGGTTGATGGTATTGTTGATCAGGCTGGTCAGGCCGAATACACCGCCGAGAAACGCGCCTTTTTTAGGTCCGAGTAAGATACCGCCGATAATGACCGGCAGATGGATAATCGTCGCTCTGGTCACGCCCAGGGGAATATACCCAAGCCCCGGGGTAAATGCCATTGCAAGGATAATCGCAGAGAACAGCGCCAGCTGTACCATCGAGAGGGTCGATGCAGAAGCTTTTCTTTCCATATTCAGTTTTCCTTTCTGTGCTGAACCTGCTTTCAGTCTGCGGGACTTGGATGCAGTATGCTGCCGTTCCGTGACAGACGTTTCAATTCCCGGAGAAACGTGTTTTTCCGCTGCCGCAGTCGGAAAAATGGATACAGCGCACCTTTCAGCAAGATTATTATACGCGCAAAAAGAAAGGATTGCAAGCCAGGACAAAAATTTTATTCCACTCTCAGAAGCCCGACTGCCACATCGTTGACATTGGTTCCGGTCGGACCGGTAATAATCAGACCGTCGATTTTTTGGAGTGCGTGGTAAGCGTCGTTGTTTTCCAATACCGCATAGGCAGACAGCCCGGATTCAGCCAGCTTCCGGCAGGTATATCCGTCGGCATATCCGCCAGCGGCATCGGTCGGACCGTCGGTTCCATCGCTTCCGACGCTGAAAACGGCTGCGTTTTCGATTCCTGCGATGCCTTCCGCGGCACCGAGTGCAAGTTCCTGATTGCGGCCGCCCTTGCCTTTTCCGGTAAGCCGGACGACGGTTTCCCCGCCCGCGATAAAGGCAAGCGAATGGTTATCCTGTGCATGGGTTTTCAGGATGGAGGCAAGCATGCTGCCTGCTTCCCGCGCCTGACAGCAGAGCCGGTCGGTCAGCAGGATGGGCGTATAACCAAGCGCAGCTGCCGCCTGTTCTGCTGCGCGGCAGAGTTCCCTTACACTGCCGGTGATCACTGTCTGCACATTGTCAAGGCTTTTCGGGGTTTCCCGATGCAGGCAGTCGATTGCCGCCGGGCTTACCCTCAGCCGGTATTTTTCCACGATCCGCAGGGAATCTTCACAGGTGGAACTGTCCGGCACAGCCGGCCCGGATGCGATCATATCCAGCGGGTCACCCAGAATATCCGATAAAACGATGGTATATACCTGTGCGGGTGCGCAGGCGAGCGCAAACCTTCCGCCTTTGACACCGGAAAGGCGTTTGCGGATGGTATTCATTTCGACGATATCGGCGCCGCTCCCCAGCAGCTGTCCGGTGATATCCTGCAATTCTTCATCGGACACCAGCGGCTGTTCAAATAACGCGCTGCCGCCGCCGGATACCAAAAACAGGACGGTATCTCCTTCCCCGGCCTGTCTGACCAGATCGAGCGCAGCCTGCGTTGCCGCAAAAGAGTTCTGGTCAGGCACCGGATGGCCGGCTTCATACAGCCTGCATCGGGGGATATCGCCATCAGTATGCCCATATTTGGTGATGATAATACCGCTTTCAATCGGACGCGGCAGGTGATCGACCGCAGCTCGTGCCATCTGCCAGGCAGCTTTTCCAATTGCGACCAGATAGATTTTTTCCGGGAAATTGATTCCTGTAAGTGCTCTGGCGACTGCCGCATCGGGCAGCACCGCGCGGATAGACTGGCGGATGATCTGGTCTGCATCTGCCCGCAGCCTAACAGACATATTGTTGTGGATATTCATTCTGCGCTCCTCCTGTTTGATTGATAAAAATACCCGCCGGACAGGGGTAGCCCATGTTCCGGCGGGAAAACTCATTTTCCTGAAAGTGACTGAAAATCCTCATTTTTGAAAAGCAGATCCCGCCAACCCTTCATCAGTGGAAAAAATTCGGTAGAAGCCCTGGTGACCTGTCCTTTTTGTATCATCTGTAAGAAGGTATCGTCGTTGACCCAGCGGGCGTCACAGGTTTCACCCTGCTGTAATCTGACTGCCTCAATCGGAAAATCCTTGAAAAACATCCAGCAGTCAAAATAAATCCGCTCCAGGCGTTGCCGGGTTCCTAAAAAAACCGGACGGTTTCTGGAAACATCTATTCCAACTTCTTCCTTAATCTCCCGAATGACTGCTTTGAGGCTGTCTTCACCTGCCTGTTTGGCTCCGCCGGTTGTTTCCCATAAAAGAGGATTGCTTTTTTCTGGGGAACGTCTGGAGATCAGAAACTCTCCTCTGGAATTGACGACCCATCCCAGTACAACAATATGATAAATCCCGGCTGGGATTTTTTCTCCTCTGCACAGTGTTTTTCCGGTCGGGACCCGGTTGTGATCAAGCAGATCCCACCGTTCTGGCGCAGAGGGGCAGTTGTTGTGCTTCATAATTCCCTCCCGTCAGTATCCGATCATCGTCATCAGTGAGCTGGCGAGAATCGTTCCCGCATAAACCAACAGCAGCAGGATGCAGGGCCAGGTGGTCAGCGCGGTGCCGACCTGAGCGGACAGCTTCAGGACGGGGTGACGCCATTTGAGGATGGGTGAAAACTCCCGTCCGTAAAAGACCCAGAAGATACCCAGGATGCCGATAAAAACAGCTGACTCGATGATCAGGAAAACCCATGACCAGATATCGCTTGTTGGCATGAGCATGTCAGCCAGTGTCGCAAAAGAGTTGTTCAGAATATGGCAGCAGATCGCGGGGATCAGAGATCCGGTTCGGATGGTCAGCTGTGCGAGGAACAGCCCCATGATGAGCGGGACAAACAGCTGCACAAGGTTCATATGATAGAGGGTAAACAGTATCGCGGTAAAGACTGCTGCAAATGAAACGCCAAACCGTTGCAGTCCTTTCAGCAGGAATCCGCGGAAGATCACTTCTTCCAGCACCGGCCCGAGGACACAGACATACAGGTTGACCAGCACGGTGTCCAGGATATTGTATCCATCCGTTGAGAAACTGGGGGTATAAAAAGGAAAATTGATGGTATACAACAAATTCAGCTCAATCATGGCCAACAGCTGCCCGATCATGGAAAATCCGATTCCCGCCAGTGCCGCGAACAGAATCCAGCCTGCCTGCCTGATTGTTGACGGTGGGACATCATCCTGACTGCGCCGCATCGGCAGCTGCGGCCTGCAAAACAGTTTTCCAAACGGGATACGGGTGATGCCAAACAGATAGAGGATAGCAGCCAGCTCACCAATTACCACCGGCAGATAGCCGGTCAGCAGGGTATACAGTCCGTTGCGCATCCCGAAATAGGTACCTTGTGGGAATTGCAGGCCGCTGGTCATCGACAGCATGATCTGCTGAGAGAGTGCCAGGTCGATCAGATAAGAGATGGCATACAGTGCGGCATATTCTGCGACGAGAAAGATCAGCATGGCCGGCAGCAGTTTTTTTATTGCCCGCTTCAGCTGGTATTTAGCCGCCTGGACCGGCGTTATTTCCGGCCATCCGCCGTTTGTCCCGCCGGTAAACGGGGAAAAACTGTGGTTGCGGTTATATGCGCGCTGTTCCGGCCGGATGCCGGACCATTCCCCATTGTTCTGGTGCTGTTGTTCATTTTCGGAAGGGTGTTGCTGGTTTGTCTGCCAGCCGGAGTTGGGGTGCATATGATGATCAGCCTCCTGTCATGGTATGATAGCCAGATGATATTCATATTATAAAATAAAAACGGCGGATTTTCAATCTCCGCCGTCCGATTTTCATTTTTTCATTTACATTGTCAGGATAGCCGCCACAAGCGGGATGGTGACTACCGACAGGACGGTTGTCACCAGGATGTTCCTGGAAATGGTTTCGGTATCACCGCCATACTGGTTGGCAATCATCAGGACCATTGAACCGACCGGCATTGCACAGGAGAGCACGGCAATTCCGGTATAAAATGGGTCGATCTGCAATCCTCTGCATACCAGCAGTACAATCAGCGGTATGATCAAAAGCCGGAAGAGAGAGAATACATAACACCGGATATCTTTGAGGGAGCTTTTCAGCGGGTACATGGCCACGGTAGCCCCCAGCACCAGCATCGACAGCGGAGAGGTAATGCTTCCGACCATCTCACAGCTTTCCACCACCAGTTCCGGCAGCGGGATTCCGGTCAGAAAGATGACCAGACAGAGCAGCATCAGGATAAATCCCGGCGTCAGCATCGACTTAAAATTGATTCTGTTTTTTCCGTCTCCGCTTTTGCTGTTTAATCGCAGTACGGCGTATGAGTAGATAAAGATATTGTAAGGGAAGTTGATGATCGAATTGTAAAAGATGGCTTCAATTCCGTAGATCGACTGCAAAACGGGGATTCCCATAAAAGCGTTGTTGGAAAAGACCATCATGCAGGCGTTGATTCCGCGGTTTTTCTTTTTGAAGACAGGCAGTCTTGCCGCCAGCTCACCAAAGAAAATCAGCCCCAGGTACATCAGAAAACCTGCTCCCAGTACCGGCAGTACCGAAAGCCGGTCGCCGCCGCTGTTGGCACAGACCGAGCTTAAGATCAGCAGAGGGGTTGTAACGTTTACGATCAGGCTGGACAGCTTTTTGCTGGTATCCCGGTCGAGTATATTGACCTTGTTGAGCAGATAACCCAGCAGCAAAAGCAGCAGCAGTTTGATCATGGTTTTGAAGATGACAAGGACGTCCATTTTAAATCTCCTTTAGCCGTACCAGTTTTATATTTATTATAGCATGCTCTGGATAACACAACAAGCGGCCTGTCATATATTTTGCCCGCCGAAAATAAAAATGTTCCCAAACAAAGAAGAAAACCTCTCCGTTTGGGAACACTTCTGGTATATGCGGCCGATACACTGGGATCGGGAAGGAAAGAAGCTGCGGGTATTGATCGGTCAGTTTTCGGCTGAAGGTTCGGCGGCTTCACCTTCGTCCAGCCCCAGCAGCAGAGCGGGATCGACCCAGCTGCCCTCTTTTTGGATGCCGATGTGGAGATGGGGAACCTCTTCCGATTCAATCAGCGAGGAATTGCCTGCTTCGCCCAGTTTCTGACCGGCGGTTACATTTTCCCCGGTCTGAACGGCAATGGTGTCACCCAGTCCGTAATAATAAGCGGTATAATCCCCATAGTTGACGGTGACGGTATTCCCCCACCGGGCGTTTTTCTCGACCGCTTCGACCAGTCCGTCTGCGATGGACAGGACATCTTCTCCTTCAGCGGCAGCAAGGTCAAGGCCGTCATGTGTCCGCCATTCCCCGAGCGTCTTGGATTTGACCAGTTCCCCGCAGCTGAACGGCTGGGTGACTGTCATGCTGGCGAGCGGGGGGACAAAACTTTCTGGGGTGGAGGGGGTAGAAACCGAAGCAGCACCTGTCTGGGTTGCTTCCTCCCCAGATGTTTCTTCCGGTACAGAGGCGGTTTCTGTCGTGCCGGCAGCGTTATTTTCAGCGGTTTCTTCCGTTTCCGTCTCAGGCGGCAGCTGGGCTGTTTCTTCGGTTGTATCCGTTTCAGAGGAAGCCTGATAATCGAGTACGAAGTTTTCGGTCTTTGGGATATCCTGCTGCTGTGCGTCCACCTGTGTATCCTGTTGCTCGCTTTCTTCCGGCAGCTGGGCAGTCATTGAGGAAGAAGGTGTGCCGTCTGTACCGTCGTCTGTTGGCAATTCAGCTGTCGCCAGCAGACCGACAGCTCCCAATGCCGCCGCGCTGACGGCAATAGCCAGAAACAGGCCTGCTTTGCCGCTTTTTTTCTCGACCAGATAGCTGTCGGTATTCTGAGCTGGGTTTATGCTGTTTTTTGCATGGATTTCGTCGGGGTTGCCGGTATAGCCGTTGGAATAGCGGGAATATCCGCCGAATTCCGCACCGGTGCAGCTGGCGGTATCATTCTGACTGTCCAGTCCGTTGAGCGGGTCGGTTGACAGGTCGACCTTAACGTTGTCTGATTCCAGCGGCATATTGGAAGAGGTACCGCGCATATTCTGTGCGTTGGGGGAAGAGTTGCTGTCATAGTTGTAACCGCGCATCGGTTCCCCATTTTTCATATTTTGGTTGTTGTTGGGATGCTTCACTTGAAAAACACCGTTCCTTTCTGTATGGTACAAACCCGCCTTTGACAGGGAATGGTTGTGCTTGGCGAAGGCAGGGAATTCTCTTACGAAAAAGAGTTTTTCCGCTTTCCGGTATTTTATGCAGCATCAATTGAAATGGATGGAAAAAAGAATTTGATGGATTATACCGGATGCTTTTAATGAAAAGATGGGGAATGTATACAAAATGGAATCGGTATACTTGTGTACTTTAACGTAATGTTGCGTTAAAGCAAACAAAAAAGCAGGACGCAATCTGTATTCTTGCAAGATATTTGCCGAAAACGCCAAAAAAGCGGGGAAATGAGAAAATTTATACTTGAAAAATGACAATTCATGGTGTATAATGTGCAATAACACACAAGTCATTCCAACAGGGAATGGCAAACCATTTTTGGAGGTATCACTATGAGCAGAGTGTATAATTTCAGTGCAGGCCCTTCGATGATGCCCGAATCCGTTCTGAAAAGAGCGGCTGCGGAAATGCTGGATTATCAGGGATCAGGACAGTCCGTCATGGAGATGTCTCATCGATCTAAGACTTTCCAGTCAATCGCCGATGGCTGCAGCAATCTGCTGCGTGAAGTGATGCAGATTCCTGACAATTACGAAATCCTGTTTTTGCAGGGCGGTGCTTCCACCCAGTTTGCGATGATTCCGCTCAACCTTGCAACCAAAACCGGCAAGGTAGATTATGTGCTGACCGGCCAGTGGGCTAAAAAAGCGGCCAGCGAAGCAAAGCTGCTGCTGGGTGAAGAGAATGTCAATATTGTCGCGTCTTCGGCTGACAAGACTTTTTCGTATATTCCGAAACTTGACCCCGCCAAGTTTACGCCGGACGCCGATTATTTTTATGTTTGCCTGAACAATACGATTTACGGCACCCGTTACCCGGAAATTCCCGATACCGGCAATGTCTCGCTGGTCGCGGACATTTCGTCGATGGCACTTTCCCAGCCGCTGCCGGTTGAGCGTTTTGGCATCCTGTATGCCGGTGCCCAGAAGAATATGGGCCCTGCCGGTCTGACGGTTGTCATTATCCGCAAGGATCTGATTTCGGAAACTGTCCGTCCTGGTACGCCGACGATGCTTCGTTATAAGACCCATGCCGACAACGGCTCGATGTACAATACCCCGCCCTGCTATTCGATTTATATGTGCGGCCTGGTTTTGCAGTGGATTCGCGATGAGATCGGCGGGCTGGATAAGATGTACCAGTTGAATCAGGAAAAAGCAAAACTGTTTTATGACTATCTGGATGGTTCCAAACTCTTTAAGGGAACTGTCGAAAAGGATTCCCGTTCGCTGATGAACATTCCGTTTGTCACCGGCAATGAGGAACTGGATGCGAAATTTGTCAAGGAAGCTACCGCTGCCGGATTTGTCAACCTGAAAGGTCACCGGACGGTCGGCGGAATGCGCGCTTCTATTTATAATGCCATGCCGCGGGAAGGTGTGGAAAAACTGATTGAATTTATGAAAGACTTCGAGGCGAAAAACGGATAACCGGTGGTTTTCCGTGCGTCACCTTTAGGAAAGGAAGAGCAGATTATGTATCAGATTCAGACGCTGAATAAGATTTCCCCGATTGGGCTGGGACGGTTTAACCGTACAAAATATACCTGGGGCGATGAGATGGAAGCCCCCGATGCGGTGCTGGTACGCTCCGCTTCGATGCATGATATGGATTTCCCGGCTTCGCTGATGGCAATTGCCCGCGCAGGCGCAGGAGTCAACAACATTCCGCTGGATGATTGCGCACGTAAAGGCATTGTCGTCTTCAATACCCCCGGTGCCAACGCCAACGCGGTCAAGGAGATTACCATTCTTGGCCTGCTGATGGCATCCCGTAAGGTGGCCGACTCGATGGCCTGGGTACAGAACCTCAAAGGCAGCGGTGCTGAGGTTTCCAAAAAGGTTGAAAAAGGAAAAGGTGTCTTCGTCGGACCGGAAATTTTTGGGAAAAAGCTGGGCGTTATCGGCTTGGGAGCAATTGGTGTCCTGGTAGCAAACGCTGCCGCTAAACTTGGAATGACGGTTTATGGTTATGACCCGTATCTGTCGGTTGACTCTGCGTGGTCGATGTCTTCGTCCATTCATCACGCGACTTCCCTGAAGGATATTTACGAAAACTGCGATTATATTACGCTGCATCTTCCCTGCACCGGCGAGACCCGCGGGATGATCAACGCTTCGTCGATCGCGACAATGAAAGCGGGCGTTCGGCTCTTAAACTTTGCCAGAGGCGAACTGGTCGTTACCGAAGATCTGCTGGAAGCAGTCGATCAGAAGAAGATTGCCTGCTATGTCACCGATTTCCCGGCGGATGAGATGCTGGGACATGAAAATATTGTTTCCTTCCCCCATCTGGGTGCTTCGACGCCCGAATCGGAAGACAACTGCGCAGTGATGGCAGCCAATGAACTGATGGAGTATCTGGAGACGGGCAACACCGTCAATTCGGTCAATCTGCCCAATCTGACCCTTCCCCGCAGTGTTGGAATGCCGCGTGTCTGCGTCATCCATCTGAATGTCAGCGGTCTGATCAACAAGCTGACTGCGATCATTTCGGATGCGGGCTGCAACATTGAAAATATGATTTCCGGTTCCCGAAAGGAATATGCCTATACCATTTTTGACCTGAGCGGAAAGGTCCCGGAAAACCTGGCCGGCCTACTGGAGCAGGTTCCGGACGTTATTCGCAGCAGAGTAATCTGAATTTAACCAAAAGGTAGAAACAGCAAAGGTCTGAAAATCGCTTACGCAGTTTTCAGACCTTTGTTTTCTGTTTTATTCAGTTTATCGCCGGAAAGGAGGAACCGAATGCTGTTCTGTCCCGGCATTTCTTAAAAACGGCACCTCATCCGGGCTTCTGAGGGTATGCGGCGGCGAATCCGGGGGCGAATTCGGGGGCGAATTCGGGGGCGAAGCCAAGCCTGTTTTGGACTCATCGGAAACAGAAGAAGGGATGTTTGCCGGTGTTTCGCCTGCATCAGATGTCTGGGAAGCATCAGGCTGCGGGTCAACGGTAGACACTGCCGTTTTGGCCAGTCGATGCCGGCGGCGTTTGCGGGTGATGTAATAAAGGAAAACGGTTGCAAAAGTTGTCACCGGTATTGTAAAGACAATGCCGATGCTGCCGGCCAGAGCCTGTAATACTTCGCCGGTGATCATTTCAACGCTGAGCACCTTTTCCAGGTTGTCATAATAGGTCATGAACAGCAGTGTGACATGCAGCCCGCTGCCGATATAGGCCAGCACCAGTGTGTTGGACATCGTTCCCATGATGTCTCGGCCAATGGTAAAACCGCTTCGCATCAGGCTGAGTGCCCGGATGTCAGGGTTTTGGCAGTACAATTCGGTCAGCGAAGAGGCAATATCCATACCAACATCCATCGTCGCACCGACCGCGCCGATGATGATGGCGGCAAAGACAATCCCTTTAAGGTCAATCGGATGCTGTTCGTTGATAAAAAGCAGCATCATAGAATCGTCGTCCACCAGACCGGTCATCCGCATCTGGTATTCACTGACCAGCGTAATCAGGCCGGCAATCAACACCCCGCCCGCACAGCCAATCCCGGCCGCAAGGCTTTTGATCCGCCAGCCGCTGACCAACGCCAGCGTCATGACAATCGTAAACAGGCAGACGCCGATTGCTGTGAGGTAGATGTTGTATCCTGCTGCGATCATCGGAATCAGAACGGCAAAGATTGCCAGACAGGTCAGTGCCAGAGAAATCAGCGTCCGTACCCCTTTCATCCCGCCGAACACCAGTACCAGAAGGATAAACAGTCCGGCCAGCAGTGCCAGCCAGTCGCTGCGGATATACCCGGAAGTGTACCACTGCATCTCACCGTATTCATTTTCCTGCTGGTAGACATATAGCTTGTCTCCTTCTTTGCAGGGGTCAGAGAGGGTCAGTGTCGTTGTGTCCTGCACCTGTGTTACGAGAATCTGTTTCCCTTCATCCGGGCCGCTGAGCAGGGTCGCATAACAGACAGTTCTGCGTTCGGCGATTGAGTCGGAATACTGGGAGTAGATGTCGTTGGAGGAGATAACCTCTGTGATACGGGCGCGGTATTCTTCCGACTGGATTCCGCCCAAATTCTGTCCCAGAACGGTTCCGCCATGGACAGCAAAAGAATAACCGCCTGCCAACAGAATGATACTGATTATGACCGTGATGACGTATAATATTCGGTCGGCTCGGGTGGATGGTTCGCTTTTGAAGTAGAGGTGAAAAACTTCTTTTTTGGTTTTCATCGCAGCAGTCCTTTCAATAGAAGGCAGATCATCAGTTCTGCCGGGAGATAGATTTTTATTTGACTATTATAACACATTTTGCGCTGCAAAAACAGCTTGAATTTTTGGGGGTTCAAATATCAAAGAGAATTTTTTTGGATATAAATTACAACAAATTTACATTCAAATCCGTCTAAAGGGTTGATTTTGCACTGCTGGTAGCGTAAAATAAATAGTATAATCAGGTGGTATTTGATGGAAAGGACAGTGCAATGGACCTGAAACAACTCCGCTATTTTGCAGCAGTCGCCGAATTGGGCAGTGTTTCGGCTGCCGCGCGACAGCTGTATATGTCTCAGCCGCCGCTGAGTATCCAGATCCGTCAGCTGGAAGAAGAATTGAGCTGCCGTCTGTTCAGCCGGGATGGCAGGCGGTTTATTTTGACCGATGCGGGAAAACTTTTGTATGAACGCACGCAGGGATTGCTC
This sequence comes from Ruminococcaceae bacterium UBA1448, assembly GCA_002329405.1. Classification (GTDB taxonomy): domain Bacteria; phylum Bacillota; class Clostridia; order Oscillospirales; family Ruminococcaceae; genus Faecivivens. Next base: position 15,703 of record DCTE01000112.1, read on the forward strand.
GCGATGGCGGATTCAATGGAAAAGGAACTGCGTGATTTCCGGGAAGGCGGATGCGGTACCTTACGGCTGGGGGTTGTATCTTCGGTCTGCGGTGCTGATCTGACCGGATGGCTGGGCAGGTTCTGGAAAGATTTCCCGGAAGTGCGGATGGAAATAAGTGAACAGAATACCTATCAGCTGCTGGAACAACTGCGGGGGCATCGTCTGGATCTGGCGATTATCCGAACACCTTTTTTGTCCGACGGCCTGCAATGCCATGTCCTGCGCCAGGAACAGATGGCGGCAGTAGGCCAGCATTCGGCTTTTGTGCGGATCTTTGGGCAAGTTCCGGAAACGCTGTCAATTCAGGAATTGAAGGAAGTACCGTTGATTATCTATCGAAGATGGGAACCGCCATTGACAGAACTGATGCGGGAAAAAGGATTGACGCCAAAGTATTTCTGTATCTGCGATGATGCGCGGACGGTTGTTTCCCTTGCCAAAACAGGTGTGGGGATTGGGATTGTACCGGATTCTTCTGCCAGAGGGATGGGAGAAGAAAACTGCTGTGTCAGGATTGCCGATCCAGAATTCCGGTCGTCCATTGTGGCGGCGGTTTGTCTGGGTGCCTATCTTCCATCGGTTGTGCGGCTGTTTTTGGAATACCTGCCGCAGCCGGAAGAATTTTCGGCAAACTGACGGATTTTATCTGTAAAAACTGTTGGGTTGCAAAAAAAATTAAAAAGCCTGAGAAAATCAATTGACAGAATCACTGGAAATATATATAATTTTATTATGTATTTCTTTTAAAAAATAGTATTTCTGATCATCAGATAAATAAATTGCTGCAAGCGACGCTTCCGGGTCGGAGCTTCGTTTTTATCACCAAGGAGGATATCTTTTATGCCTAAGAAAAAAGGTGGCAGAATATGTGCCGTTATTGAGATCGGCTCAGATATGGTCACCATGCTGATTGCCCAAAACCGCAGTACCGGAATTGATGTACTGGACCGGCTGGAGTGTTTCTTTGATCTGGAAAAGGAGACGGCGACAACTGGTCGAATTGGGCAGGCATCTATTTTGGAGCTGTGCCGGATTCTGAATGGATACCGTCAGGAGATGGAAGCGTACGGTGTAGAGGCATACCGGCTGTTTTCAACTGATTTTCTGCAAAGTACAGATAATTTTATTTTCTTTAAGTCCCAGCTGACTGAAAGAACTGGCCTGAATCTGGAAATTATCAGCGATGAAGAGGAGAAAGCACTGCTCTACTGGCAGATGCAGAAGGCTATGGCTTCTTTTGATCGGGATAAAGGGGATAAGTACCTGTATGCAGTAATCGGAAATGAATCGCTTGGACTGGCACTGCAAAGTGTAAAACGTCAGCGGCTGCGCCAAAATCTCCCCATTACAGTATTTGACGTTTTGCAGATGCGGGAGGAACTGGCGGGTGACACCGAGCTGGTCTCTCCGGTTATGAACGAGTTTTTGGAGGACGGACTGGACGGACTGGACACCTATGGATTCCGTAAATCGGTCAAAACGCTGGTCTTTGCTGATGCCGAACTGGAAGCGATTGCACGGATGTGCGGTGTGGAAATCGAAGATAAACGCTGCATGATTCCGGCAGAAAAACTGATGCAGCTGGGACAGCATCTGATGGAAATGATGCCTGAAAATGCTGGAAAAGAGTACGGGCTGAGCATCAAACAGGAGCGGGCTATCTATGCGTCGGTGCTGATTTATAATAAACTGACCGAGCTGACCGGTGTGTCGGTGGTTATCGGCGTATATGGCTCGCTGATGGGTTCGCTGCTTGAGCAGATGCTGCTCAAGCCGGAGCGTAAGGAATATGACCAGTATATGCAGGAAAACGCGCTTGGCTGTGCGCGGACGCTGGCCAAACGGTATGGATGCGCGATGGAACACGCCGAAAAGGTTTGTGATTTTGCCGAAAAGCTGTACCAGAAGACCCGCAAACTGCACTCTCAGGAAGATGATCTGATCTATCTGAAGCTGGCCTGCCTGCTGCACAACTGCGGCTATTTCAGCGACATTGAGTTTCACGCCCATTGCAGCGCTTCGCTGATTGAAACTTTCAATATTCCGGGGATGACGCTGGGACAGCGAAAGGTTATCGCACAGATTCAGCAGTCGGAAGGCAGTTGGGATAATCTGCGGATTCAGCAGCTGCGCGCTTATTTCCAGCTGGCGGACGCACTGGATTGCTGCAAAAAGCAAAAGCTGTCGGATATTTCCATCCGTCTTGATGGTGACCGGCTGACGGTCAGCACGGTATATGACGGTAACCTGTATTTGGAGAAAAAGGCGTTTGATGCGGCGGCCCAGCTGTTTTATGAAGTGTTTGGCGTACTGCCGGTACTGCATGTCAAGACCGCATTGCTGAAATAAAGAGTAGGATATTTTGGGAGATAAGACTATGATGGAAACAAAAACCAATCTGCTGGATCGGGAACTGAGCTGGCTGGATTTTAATGCCCGTGTTCTTGAGGAGGCGTATGAAAAGGAAAATCCGCTGATGGAGCGGATGCGTTTTCTGGCAATCACAGCTTCCAATTTGGATGAATTTACAATGGTGCGTGTGGCGGGCGTCATGGATATGGTGGAGTCCAAACGTTCCAAGGTTTCGCCTGCTGGTATGACCGCAGAAGAGCTGCTGCCACTGCTGGACAGGAAGATCCGTGATTTTGTTGAACGGCAGTATTCCTGCCTGAACCGTTCTATTCTTCCTCAGCTGGAAAAGAGCGGAATCCGTTTTGTAGCAGCAGATCAGCTAACCCAGCAGCAGAAAACCCATGTTGATGCCTATTTTAATAAAGTGCTGTTCCCGGTATTGACCCCGATGGCGGTTGACCGAAGCCGACCTTTCCCGATGCTGGCGAATAAGAGCCTGAATATCGTTGTCCGGCTGCAGGAAAAGAAAGATGAAAAGGACACAGGCAAAAAGGAACAGAAAAAACAGAAAAAATCTAAGGAAGCGTTTGCGGTTGTACAGGTTCCTTCTATCCTTCCCCGCTTTTTGGAACTGCCGGAGACCAGTGAGGTCAACGGCGTCAAACAGCGCAGTTTTATTCTGCTGGAAGAGATTATTATTGCGCATATGGCTTCGCTGTTTGAGCTGCATGAGATCATCTCCTGTTCCCTCTTCCGCATCACCCGTGACTCCGATCTGTCGATTGACGAAGAATCCAATGACTTTTTGGAAGAGATCAAGGCGTCGATTAAAAAACGCAAAACCGGCCGTCCGGTGCGTCTGGAGGTAGAGACTGACTGCGACGATGAAGCGCTGGCGTTTCTTGAAGAGATGCTGCCAATTGAAGAGAGCCGGGTGATTCGGGTAACAGGCCCGCTGGATCTGACGCTCTTCTCCAAGTTTGCTTCTATTCCCGGGTGCAGCAGTATGTGCTACGACCCAATTATACCGGTTGCGGAACCGGCAGATTTTGTCGGATACGAAGATATTTTCGCTGCCATCCGTGCGCATGACTGCATGATTCATCATCCCTATGAGAGCTTTGATGTGGTTGTTGACTTTGTCCGTGCCGCTGCCGAGGACCCGGATGTACTGGCAATCAAACAGACCCTTTACCGTGTATCCGGCCATTCTCCGATTGTCGCTGCTCTGATGCGGGCGGCGGAAAACGGCAAACAGGTCACGGTACTGGTCGAGTTAAAAGCGCGGTTCGATGAGGAAAACAACATCCACTGGGCACAGAAACTGGAAAAAGCGGGCTGTCATGTTGTATACGGCCTGTCGGGGCTGAAAACCCACTGTAAGATTCTGCTGGTTGTCCGCCGGGAGGAAGACGGTATCCGCCGGTATGTTCATATGGGTACCGGGAACTATAATGATTCGACCGCCCGTATTTATACCGACATGGGCGTCATGACCTGCAAGGAACCGTACGGCAGTGATGCTTCGTCGCTGTTTAACGTCCTGACCGGTTACTCCCGTCCGCCCCGTTACAACCGTTTTGTCACTGCGCCCATTGATATGCGTCCCTTCTTCCGTGAGATGATTGAAGGTGAGATTGCCTGTGCGGCCCAGGGGCTGCCTTCCGGCATTACCGCAAAGGTCAACTCGCTGGTTGACCCGGAGATTATTGAACTGCTGTATAAGGCCTCTCAGGCGGGCGTACCGGTCAAACTGATCGTTCGCGGCATCTGCTGTCTGATTCCCGGTGTGCCCGGTCTGAGCGAAAATATCACCGTCCATTCGATCGTCGGCCAGCTGCTGGAGCACAGCCGTATCTTCCGGTTTGAGTGCGGCGGCAAGCCGAGGATCTGGATGGGCAGCGCCGACTGGATGCAGCGCAATCTGGACCATCGTGTCGAGCTGGTCTTCCCGATTGAAGCGGAACTGATGCCCAGGGCAGAAGAGATTCTGGAAGTCATGTGGAGCGACAATGTCAACACCCGTGTGATGCAGCCGGATACCAGTTATCAGCTGGTTGACCGGCGCGGCAGCCGGAAGCTGAACAACTCCCATCGGACCTTCTCGGATATGGCAAAGGCCGCTTCCCAGAAGGCGCAGAAGCAGTTTGAACAGGTACAGCAAACAACTGAATTTAAGGTGCATCAGTCTGCTGAGCAGAATTAAAGCCGCAAAAACCTGTTTGGGAATTTTGCGGAGAAAGGATATGGATTATGAAAAGGATAGGATTTTTAACCAGTGGAGGAGACTGTCAGGCACTGAATCCTGCAATGCGCGGTGTCACCGAGACACTCTGCGCTGCGCTGGGTGAAAAGGAAGTCGAGTTTATCGGGTTTGAAGACGGCTATAAAGGCATGATCTATGGCCGGTACCGCAAGATGACCCGGGCGGATTTTTCCGGTATCATCAATATGGGCGGCACCATCCTGGGAACTTCCCGCGAGCCGTTTAAGACGATTCAGGTGGTCGATCCTGAGACCGGTCTGGATAAGGTCAAGGAAATGATCAAGACCTACCAGAAGCTGAAACTGGACTGCCTGGTCATGCTGGGCGGCAACGGCAGCCATAAAACCGCCAACCTCCTCTCCCAGAAGGGCCTGAATGTCGTAACCCTGCCCAAGACCATCGACAACGANNCTGGGCGGCAACGGCACGCACAAGACCGCGAACCTGCTTTCAAACGAGGGCCTGAACATCATCGGGCTCCCCAAGACCATCGACAACGATATCTGGGGCACCGATATGACCTTTGGATGCCACACCGCTGTTGAAATTGCGACCGAGGCAATTGATCGTACCCGCACGACGGCTGCTTCCCATTCCCGTACCTTCCTGGTGGAGATCATGGGCCATAAGGTTGGCTGGCTGGCGCTGGAAGCCGGTATCGCAGGCGGTGCGGACGCAATCCTGCTGCCGGAAATTCCCTACAGCGTCAAAAAGGTTGCCGCTCTGATCAAAAAGAATACCAAAGCCGGCCATAAGTATTCGATCATCTGTGTGGCGGAAGGCGCGATCACCAAGGAAGAAGCCAAGATGAACAAAAAGGAACGGGCCGCTTATTATGCTTCGACTGGAACTGCTTCCGACCGTCTGGCAAAAGCACTCTCCGAGTTGATTCCGAATGAAATTCGGTGTGTTGTCCCCGGCCATGTACAGCGCGGCGGCAATCCCTGCGCTTATGACCGCCGTTTCGCTTCCGAACTGGGAGCAGTTGCCGGCAGGCTGATTCTCGAGGGTAAGTATGGTTATATGGTCGCACTGCGGGGCAGCGATCTGGTACCGGTTCCGCTGGCGGAGGTCGCCGGCAAGCTCAAACTGGTTCCGCCGGATTGTGCAGAGGTACAGTACGCCAAAGCACTGGGCATTTCGTTTGCTGACTGACAGGATATTTTGCTGTGACCTACATCCTCCCTGTGCAGGATATTCCGCGCAGGGAGGATACTGTTTAATCAGAAATGGTTAATTCTTTTACTCATATGATTTTGAATACAGCCTTTTAAGTCGCAGCAAAACAGATTCGCGTAGAATCTGTCAGATAATCAGTGAGGAGAGATGCCAATGGACGCAAAAAAATTCGGTAATTTTATCGCACAGGCGCGCAGAGAGCAGAAACTGACCCAGGCGCAGCTCGCCCAACGGCTGCATGTGACCGATAAAGCTGTCAGCCGTTGGGAACGTGGACTGGGTTTCCCGGATATCGGGACGATTGAGCCGTTGGCTTTGATTCTGGGTCTGAGTGTGGTCGAACTGATCAAGTCAGAACGGATTTTAGACAGCCAGATTTCATGCAACGACGCTTCTGATCTTTTAAAAGAGGCGTTTACGCTGATGAACGAACAGGAAAAGCTGACCCTTAAAAAGATGGACGACCAGAATGTGGTCAAGCAGCAATATGCGACTGCCGACGCACTGCGCGGGCGGATCTCATTGCATGACCGGTACAGCACCAACAAATTCGGCTGGTTCAACTGGCTGTATGCCCAGTACAATTTTAAGCCGGGCTGTCGGATACTGGAGCTGGGCTGCGGGGACGGGCGGTTCTGGGCGGAGCATTTTGACAAGCTGCCGGAAGGCGCGTCCCTTACCCTGTCGGATGTTTCGGGAAAAATGCTGGAGACGGCCCGGCAGATGGTCGGGCATGAAAACGAGATTACCTACCGCATTATTGATGCACAGGACATTCCACTTCCCGACGGCAGTGTGGATATTGTCATTGCAAATATGATGCTGTATCACCTGCCTGATCTTTCCCGTGCCTTGATGGAGATTCGGCGGGTCATGCGGGAAGATGGGGTCTTTTACTGTGCAACTGGCGGAGAAAACGGAATAGACAACTATATCCGCCATGCGCTGCATCTGCCAAAGGGGGAAAAACTGAAGTTTACCCTCCAGAATGGCGAAGAGATTCTGCGCTCCAACTTCAGCCAGGTTGAAAAACGGCTGTATGAAGATTCCCTCGCAATTACCGATACATCCGACCTGGTCGCATATGCCCGGACTTTGCCCTGGATTGCCGAGCAGCCCCAGCTCAGAACCAGTCTTTCCAGTCAGGTGATCTACAGTGCACTGGAGGCAAAAAAAGAAAACGGCGTCATCCGCATCCCAAAAGAATATGGGACATTTATTGCGCGGAAATAACAGCCGTTTTGACGCAGGTAAAGGTCGCGGTTTTCCCTGTCAAATTTCAGGGTTGCCGCCCTTTTTTTTACTGGTAAGGTGTAA
>DCTE01000139.1 GCA_002329405.1 Ruminococcaceae bacterium UBA1448
CCTTTCATACGGCAGGCAGTCCTCCGCCAGCCATGTCCACGGCCTGCTGACAGCCAGCCACAGCGTCGCCGAGAACCCCAAAGCCAGGATAACCGGGAGCCCGAACATAATATCCAGATGCTCCTGCAGCAGGTATTGCAGCAAAATTGCCGCGGAAGCGCCGATTGCCATGACCTTTCCGGTACAATCGGTCTGCGACAGGGCCAGGGACATGCAGAAATAGACCATCCCGCCGAGCAGGCCGAGCAAAAAAGCGGCCAGCATCGCCAAAATGGAGCAGACAGCCACCGAGCGGATAAAGTAAAGGGCAATCACACTGATGAAATACATCAGGTTCGGGATGACCAGCAGCTGTATCCGCGCCTTTTCATCCTGAAATATCCTGCGCAGCAGCGCAAAAGACACAAACCCCGCCGCAACCAGCAGATAATCAATATAATGCAGCGCAAGCTGCCACTCGGGAGCGGAAACGCCATTATTTTGACGGTCAATAAAGGTGAGTGTCACCATATATTCAAACATATAGATCGAGAAAAAGACGATCAGGAAAATGATTCTGTTCTTCTTGAGTTTATGCTTAATTAAATCGAAATCCATTCCTGTTTTCTCCTTTGGGCAATATGCAAAAGCCGATATTTGAAGATTAGCATATTGTCTTCATCTTGTCAATATTGGCAGACACATTTTCTCAAAGGAATCGCCTGTCATACTCCCCAGCTTTGGCCGCTTTTCCCGCGCCCCTCCGACGGCTGCTGAGCCAACCGGGAGGGGCGGTTTAAAGTATATCATGCGGCAGGAGCGGGATCTGGTCTGTTTCGATCAGGGATATACCTGTTTACGGATTTCAAAAGACAGAAGCCTCCGCCCAAAACGCACGGTTTCTGCCTTCAACATAGGCGTCGTCTGTAATGGTCATGATCTCCTTCAGACGGATATCCTCCGACGATCCGCCCACACAGATTTCAACCTCCCCGGCTTCGATCTTCCAGCGCATCTTTTCATCCAGAAACGCCAGCTGGGAAAGTTCCAGACAGAACTGTACCGTTTTTTCCTCTCCCGGCCGAAGTTCCACCCGGGCAAACCCTGCCAGCTCCCGCACCGGACGGCAGAGGGAAGCATAGCAGTCGCTGACATACAGCTGCACCACTTCCGTCCCCGGAACACTTCCGGTATTGCGGACCCGGAAACGGATTTCCAGCGTATCACAAGGGGACAAACATTTCCCGCTGAGCTGTAACTGACTGTATGCAAAAGTCGTATAGCTCAGCCCAAAGCCAAACGGATACCGGGGTTTATGGGTCAAATCGACATAATTGGTAAACCCGATGCTTTCGCCCTGATGCCAGCTGGAACCATAGGGGTGGTTGTAATATACCGGCAGCTGCCCGGCACACCTTGCAACGGTGACCGGAAGTTTGCCGCCGGGATTGCAAACACCGCGCATCGTCTCGACAATCGCCTGTGCGCCCATCTCCGACGGGCTCCAGCATTCCAGGATCGCATTCAGGTTTTCGTCGGCAATGTCGCTGGAAACAGGCCGTCCGTTGAAATGAATCCCGACCATCGGAATTCCCAGCTGCTTCAGACGCAGAATCAGCTGTTCCTGGCATACCGGAAGCCCGATGTCCACAGCGTCCACCCCTTCGCCCATTGAGGCGATGGAACCGGAGCCATGCTTCCCGCCCAGCACCATCAGGATGACATCCGCGCCCTGGCAGGCCTGTACCGCTTCATCATGACCGCTGCAATCATTGCCTGCGATCGGGTACCCGTTTGCGAACACAATTTCAGTATCGGGCAGATCCTGCCGCAGCTGTTCCAACAAACTGCGGCAGCCGGGTTTCTGACGTTTGAGAAGGGCGTCAAAGCAGGCCTCATGATCCGGCTGGATCGGGGTACCGGGGATCGGAGTATAAACACCCGTCTGCCATGGTTTTGGCTCAACGCCGGCCATCGACGCACCGGCGGCATACACGGCTTCCGCCATGCTCAGATGGGTATACCCGCCAAAGAAGATACGGGCATTGGCCGCCTGCTCACCCACAACCGCAATTTTTCTGATATTGCCAGAAAGCGGCAGTACGCCATCGTTTTTCAGCAGAATCAGGCTTTCACGGGCCGACTGCAAAGAAACCGCCTGGTCTTCCAGCTGATTGAGCTGTGCAGTCAGTTGGTCGCCCGTCAAAGCAAACGGGTGCTCAAACAGTCCCATACGGAATTTGGCGGTCAGTACCCGCAAAACAGCTGCATCCAGCGTATCTTCTTCCAGTTCCCCATCTTCAAACAGGGCAGCCAGCCCCCTGTTATAGCAGTTGGCGACATGCGCTTCGATATCCACGCCGGCTTTCAGTGCTTTGGCGCCTGCATGGGGATAATCTTCCGCCGCATGCTGCACGTCGCAAATGTTGGAGATGCCGCAGTAGTCGGAGAATACCACCCCGTCAAACCCCATTTCTTCCCGGAGCAGCCCGGTCAGCAGCTGCCGGCTGGCATGGACCGGCTCGCCGTTTACCGCGCAATAACAGGGCATGACCCCTTTCAGCCCCGACCGGGTGACAGCCGCCTGGAAAGGTTTCGCGAACACCTCCCGCAGCGGCCGGGAGGGCAGGTCGATATGTGCCCCATGGATACCGCCAGCCGACTGGTGGAAGCCAAGAAAATGCTTGGCAACCGCGTCGGTATGCCGGCCATCCACCTCACCGGACTGGACGCCGTCGGTATATGCGGCGCCCATCGCGGCGCATAGGGACGGGTCCTCACCGTAGCTTTCTCCCTGGCGTCCCATCCTGGGGTCCCGGGCAACGTCCAGTACCGGCGCGAGGGTATGGGTAATGCCCATCGCCTTTTCCTGCCGTCCGACAATCCGGCCTATCTCCCGCTCCAGCGTGGGATTCCAGCCGGAAGCGCGGCTGATACCGGCCGGGAAGCTGGTTGTGCCCTGAAAGAGCGGGCCGCAAAGCCCCTCCATATGGAAGATTGCGGGGATATGATGGGGGCTGTGGCGGATGATAAACTGCTGGTATTCCCGCTGGAATGCCGCGCATTCTTCGGGGGTTTCCAGCATCCGCATCTCCAGACAGCTCACCTCACCAATTCCCAGCATTGCATCCTTTTCCAGCTTTGGGAAATCATTTCTTCCATTGGGGAACACACAGGTCAGCTGCGCGATTTTTTCTTCCCGTCCCATCCTGCCCAGAAGGTCTCTGGCGCGGACTTCGGGTGCAAGGGCCGTATTTTCATAGTCTTTCATCTTCAACCTCACCTGACTTAAAAGAGTACAATCTGCCGCACCAAGCTATCCGGCACGGTTATTCCGCTATTAAGTGTACGCTGTTCAGCCGGCAAAAACTATCAGATATTCGGCCTCTTTTACGACTCTTGCGACCACTTGCTGAGCAATTCCCCATTCAGGAGGGGTTATCCATCAGCCAGGCATCAAACTGGCGCTGCTTTTCATCCATGACCTGCTGCAATCCAGCCTCATACAGCTGCCGGATAAATTCCGGGTAAGCACTGTCGAGATCGACACAGCCCGATTCCAACAGCGGAAGATACCGGCTCTTAACCTTTTCAATATCCAACAGCTGCTGGGTCAGTTGTGATGAATCGAACAAAAAACCGTTGTATTCAGGATTGACATCTTCACTCTTGTCCGCAAAAGCCTGCCGCGCTGCCTGCCGCTCCTGGGCATTGGTCTGGTACCGCTTGTTCTGGTCGCCGAATACACCCATCGGATTTACAAAACGGCAGCCCTCCAATAAAGTTGGATTATTTTGCTGGTCCAACTGATAATCCTGTCCCTGTATGCCCCAGGACAGCAGGTTGATAATCCGTTCATCGGCATACATCATATCGAGGAACGCCATTGCGGCCTCCGGTTCCCGACTTGTAACCGGGATTGTCCAAAAAATCCCGATGTTTCCCAACCGGTTCTGACGGACAGGTGAAAGGCGCATCAGCACAATCTCCGTCCCTATATCATTTTCTGATAACAGGTCAGGCTGGCCGGCAAGTGCAATGCTGAGGAGAATCCCCTCCTGATAGAGCCCGATAGAAGTAGCCGTCGTAATCGCACTGTCGGGATAGATGTACCCATCCAGATACCATTTGCGCATATACTCCAGCCATTCATAGTAAAAATCCGTTTCATAGTAATTCACCAGCCGGGTACTGTCGCTGTCCAGCCTCAAAACAGATGGATCTGTGCCGGAGAGGTCATCCGACTGGATGCCGAGGAAGAACGAAGCGGTGGAAAAATCGTACATTCCGGTAATCTGGCCAAGCGGATATTGATCGGGATATGCTTCTTTCAGCCGGGAAAAGAGAACATCCAGTTCTTCAAATGAATAAACTTTTTCCGCTTCATAGTGAAACGATACCTCTTTCAGCAGCTGCGGACTGATCCACAGGCCGCCGCACAGGCCGGTAAAGATAGACGGAATACGGAGACCATAGATCAGGTCATCGACCGCCGCACCATCTGTCAGGCAGGAATCATCCTCAGCAATTTGCAGGATATTGCTTGCTTCCCCGTCCAGCAGATCATTTAGAGGCAGCAGCATTTTCTGGTCGATATAACGCAGGATATTTTCATTGTTGATCAGCATCAGGTCCATCGGAATATCTTTTGCAATGCTGGCCGGATAAACTGTCGTAGTTTCCTGGGCCGGGACCGGCACCAGTTCCACCTCCACCCCGATTTCAGGAATTGTGATGGCGTTCACTGCATCCTGTACCTCCGGCAGCCCATCAATATTGGAGCCGAGAGTGGTTAGGAATGTCATACGGATGCTTCTGACCGTCTGCTGGGGGGATGCCTGCTGTCCGGTATCGGACGCCGCACAGCTGCCCATCAGCCAAACCGCCAGCAGCAATACACAGATCAATCGTTTCATTTTATTATCCTCGCCGAAACTGCTTGCGGTATTCCCGCGGTGTTTTCCCAAATGTACGCTTAAACTGTTCGGTGAAGTAGGAGTAATTTCCAAAGCCTACTGCGTCTGAAACCATTGTAATAGTCAGGCTGGGGTTTTTCAGCAGTTCGACCGCCAGGTTCATCCGCTGTTGCAGGATATAATCGGTAATGGTTTTCCCATAGCGTTTTTTAAAGGTACGGGTCAGATGGTCTGCCCCCACATATACCATTTCCGCCAGATTTTTGACACTGAGCTCTTCCGAAAGATGCTCCCGGATATACCGTTCCACCTTTTCCACCGCGTCCTCGCATCCGTCCCCGCTCTGTGCACTGACCATGTCGATATACTGCTGGCCGAAATGTTCCATCCGTTCTTTGTGCCGGCGTTCCTCCACCGTTTCCATCGCCTTTTTGAGGATGGCGGTCAGTGCCGTATACCGAACCGGTTTGAGGACGTAGTCCAGGCAGCGCATCGACAAAGCCTGGCGCGCATAATCAAATTCATCGTGACAGCTCATGATGATGCACTCGGTATTGGGACTGTGTTGATTGACCCATCTGACCAGTTCCAGTCCTGTGCCGTCCGGCATCTCGATATCGCACAGCAGAATCTCCACATATTTCATCTGCATCAGCTCAACCGCCTGGGAATAGCTGTACGCCTGAAAAACCTCATCAAAACCCAGGATTTCCCAGTTGACCCCGTTCATCACGCCTTCTACTGCGATATATTCATCGTCCACAACCAGAAGTTTCATTACCTTACCGCGCCTCCGTCCAATATGGTATATCCAGGTATACCTGCGTACCGCCGCTGCCGCTGAGGATATCGACCTTTGGTTTTTCGTTGAAGAACACCTCAATCCTGCGGCGGCAGTTCCAGATACCGATGTGTTTTTGTCCCATCGGATCGACATAAGCCTGCCCGCCGGTCAGCTGGCTGAGTATTTCCGGTTTAATCCCTGCCCCGGTATCGGTGATGGAAATATGCAGCCTGTCTTCCGACCTTTTGACATTCAGCAGGATCTCGGTTACCTTTCCAGGCTTGACCGCATATTTGACCGCGTTCTCGACAAAATTCTGAATCAGCAGCGGCGGCACCAGTGCCTGCTCACAGCCCGGGTCCATCGCATAGACATACACCAGCGCACCGGGATAGCGGATTTTCTGGATGTCGATATAAGTCCTGACAAACTGCAATTCCTGATCCACTGTCACCAGATCGTCATTGCGGCGCAGCGCATAGCGGAAATAGTCCACCAGATGCAGCGCATATTCCTGAATGGCCTCAAATTTCTTCATCTGTGCCAGCGAATAGATTGTGTTCAGGGAATTGAGCAGCATATGGGGATTGACCTGCAGCCGCAGATTATCCAGCCGGGTCTGATACATCATCTTATCTTTTTCCCGGGAAGCCTGCACCTCTTCTGCCATCTGGTCAAAGGTATCAAAAAGATACTGCATATCTTCACTGTTGCGGTAGCAGGTATCTTTCAACCGAAACTCCAGGTGATCCGACTGGATCTGATACATCGCGTTGCGGAGCTTATCGGTCGGTTCGAGGACCTCCAGCCGGATCAGCCGGGGAAGGTAGAGGGCGATTCCCAAACATACCGCCATCACCGCCAGCAATCCCCAGCTTTCCCAGGGAAGCCGCTCAAAGATGCTGGTATTCCGAACGATATAAACCGCAATCGGCAGACTGTCCGATTCCCAGCTGAGTGCCGTCCGGCCAGGGAATTCCAAACCCCCGGCCTGACACTCTGTCCATCCGGCGTCTCCGTCCGCCAGCCGCAGCAGCCGTTCTCCATCCGTCAGATAGATCATTGTATTCTGATCGCGAAAGTCTTCTACCCTGGACCAGACCGAATGGACAACATCCATCCCAAAGAAAACGCTTCCATTGCGGTAATCATACCGTTTCAAAAGATAATACCGTCCCTCGACCTCCACCCAGGAAAGATCGGGCGTAGACTCTTCCTGGCTGAGCCAGCCGGAAAACGCCCGGACCTGACTGTCTTTCAATCCGTCCGCCGCCGTATCGTCCCGCATCTGTGCCAGGACATCCCCGCTTTGATGGTCAACCAGGGCAACCAGGCCGTTATGGCCAGCCTGCGGCAGGATTTTTTCCAGTTCAAAAAACATCGTATACCGGGTCACGTCGCTCCAGCTCAGGTTTTCATAATTCAGTTCCGAACTGTACTGGGAGAAGAAATATTCCATATACCAGTCGATCTGTGTGGAGTCCTCTTCCAAGTAGGCCATCGCCTCCTGCAATCTAGCCTGATTGGAAATATGGACTTCCTGCTCCATCCGGTGCATCAGGATACCGAAGAGGACGCAGCTGACCAGGCCGATGGGCAGGATGCACACCAGCAGCGCTGTCATCAGCCGGTAACGCAGGCTATGGTTCATTTTATGCCAAAATGTACAAAAACCGCGTTTCACAATATCCCCTCTCTCAGCATAATATTATAATTATACCATATATAAACAAGGAAGGCAACAAATACGCCTTCCTTGCAAATCCGATATAGGAACTTATTCCACCAATATTCTGACCCGGTCGAGGTTGAGGACCTGGCAGTAAAGGTCGTGGGGGTCTCCCCTTCTATTGGACTGTACGCGAACCGAAGCAAAGTATTTCCCCGGCCGGTCATAGTGCACCGCCGTTTCCGCCAAAGCGCCGTGTATCCCATCCCGGACATACCGTTCAAACGGCAGTTTGACCGGGAACAGATTGTCCGGGCCCGCCCCGAGGAGTCCACCATCCGACAGAGAAATGCCGGTAACCTCTCCCGCTCCAACCGGCAGCTGTACATCCACCTGTAGCCGGACAGGTTCACCCGCCTTGACCTTTACACATTTTCCTCCGTTGGCTGTCAGCCGGACAACCCCCTGGATACCGCCGCGGGCATGCAGGCTGGTGTCGGGGCAGATACGGCCGGTTTGCCAATCATAGACATACCGTGTAGAGGGAAGCGGCTGTATCCCCTTTTCGACCCAGTCTGCCAGATCAAGCAAAGACTGACGCAGAGCGCCCATATAGTTGACGACGATGTTGTTTTCCAGTGCGTCGATATCGCCGTGCATGCACCGTTCCATATAGTATACCCGGTGATCGTCAAGGCTGCCCTTTGCAGCCGCCACCTTGTTTTTATACCAGTCGGCACACCACGGGCAGGTGGACTCGTCCATCAGTGCCTGAATATTGATAATTTTGCACTGGATATTCCCATCCTGCGGCATGCCGGTCCCGGTAAATCCCGGCCCCATCAGAACCGGGCGCTGGGGAAGGGCCGGGGTCCCGTCAGGATTGCGAAACTGGTCCCATGCGTGGCACCCGGGGTCAGGCGGGCACTGGTGGCGGTAATAGGATTGTACGGCAATATAGTCGGAGTTGTCCAGCGTGACGGTATCCCCCGGCCGAAGCGCCCCCAAAACCTCCGACAGGTCATCCATCCCATAGCACATGCCGATGGTCAGATACCCGCCTTTTCCTTGCGGTTTGCGGATAATCCCCCCGAGCAGCAGGGATTTTCCGGCAGCGGTTCCCGTCATGACGGTGATGTTTACGCCTTCCAGGTAAAGGTCGTTCCCCTGCGGGACCTCTTCCAGTTCAATCCAGGCGTTTTTCCCGTCGGTCAGCTGCTTTTTCCAGGCGTCGTCCACCCCGTTCATACCGGCAGTCTGGCTGCCGGGCCCCTCCGGCAAACCGACTGCCCGGACAACCCCTGTAAACTGCAGCCGGTCGCGGCAGGCGGACGACCCGGGGTCGGCGCCCATATACCCCGGCTTTGTCCAGAAGTCGGCAAAATAGCCCGGGTCCATCGCCTTCACCCCCGGCAGCAGGACAGGCAGACTGCCGGGATCGATATGCCCCTCCGCTTCCAGATACCAGGCCTCCGGCGGGAACCCCATCCGGGTCAGTTCCCTGAGCATATCCGCCTCGTCCTTTGACAGGCCGGCATACGGGTCGCCGCTGCCACCGGCATCCAGCGCGTCCCAGATACGGCCGAAACTGCGGCGGAGTACCCGCTGCCCCTGCGCGTGCATGGTAATCGTATTGGGCAGTGAGTAGGGCGAACCGATGACATACGGGGCCGCGCCATCCCAGGCACGGGTATTTTCCACACAGGCGATGGTTTTGTAGCCGCCGCCGGAACCACCGTACACATATCCATACGGGCGTTTGCAGTGATAGATCTCCATTGCCTTGACGCGGGCATATTCGGCGACGGCCGCACTGGATTTCCAGCAGAGCGTCGCGTCTGTCTGGCCGCCGAACATAGCCGTCGAACCCATGTTGCTTTCCACCGAGCAGGCGCCATGTGCCAGACAGAATCCGATCCGGTCATTCACCCCCAGCCGCCCCAGTGAAGCAAGCTCCTCATCCGGCCCTGGGAATGGCGAAAGGTACTGATAAAAACGTCCCTGGAACCTTTCTGCTTCCGGGAAACAGAAGAGGAATTTTACCCCGGTACCCTCAAATCCGCCGTGGATGTACCGGAACGGCAGGGTACTGCCATCCGGCATCGGGCGTTCCCGCCATTCGTCCACATCGACAAAGGGGGATTGAAAGCGCGGGTCCTGCAACGGATCATAGATTACATTTCCCATCTCTGGGCCTCCTTTTGGATAATAAATTCCATGATATTCGGATTATTCCGGCTGCAATCTCTGATATGTGGAAAGATAGCCTGCGTTTCCGGCGGGAAACGCCAGCAACAAGGCCCCGCAGCCATCCAGTATCGAAAGAATCAGCCCTTTACACCGCCTGCGATTACGCCTTTTTCCAGCTTGTCCTGAAAGAAGGGGAACAGGATGATGATCGGCAGGGTAGCCGCGATGATGACAGCGAACTTGATCAGATACCGGCTGTAATCGGGGTTGGAGGTATTCAGGAAGTTTTCGTTGTCGGCGGTGATCTGCTTAATCCACAGCTGCAATGGCCACAGCTTTTTGTCATTCGGGACATAGATCGACGCAGGCAGCCAGGCATTCCACTGGCCGACCACCGAGTTGAGGATGATAACCGAACCAATATTCATCGCCTGGGGAAGCATGATCTGAAACATCGTGCGAAACTGGTCAGCGCCATCAATCCTGGCCGCCTCGTACATTTCTTTTGGAATGCTGTTGAAGGCGTTCATCATCATCACCATAAACATGGCGTTGGTACAGCCGGGGATAATCAGCGACCAGCGGGTCCCTACCCAGCCTATCGCCCGGATGACCATATAGGTCGGGACCATCCCGCCGCCGAACAGCATGGTAAACATAATCATGCCGGTGATGATCGGTTTCAGTTTTGTCGGCCTGCTCAGGGCATAGCCGGTCATCGCGGAAAGGATAAACCCAAAGGCTGTAGCCGAAACGGTATAAATAATCGAGTTGAGGTAGCCGGTCACAATCCCGTCATTTTTAAAAATATACCGGAATCCGTCCAGCGTAACCCCCCCGACCGGCAGCAGCACCAGCCCGTTGTGGGCCAGCAGTGACTTCCCGTCGGAAATGGAGGACATCAGTACATGCCACATCGGGATGACCGAACAAAACGCGACCAGCCCGCACAGCAGGATGACAATGACATCGACAACCCGGTCGCCTGCTGTCGGCGTTTCGACCATGCTGATATTGGAATCAGATCGGATTCGTTTGTGCTTTATCATATCTTGCGCCTCCTCAGAAGAGCGAACTGTCGGTAAACTTTTTGCTCAAGGCATTGGAACCGATCAAAAGGACTGTGCCGACGATACTCTGGAACAACCCGGACGCGGATGAAAGGGAATAGTTGGCGTTTCCGCCGCCGAAAGCCATCCGGTAGGTATAGGTATAAATGGTATCCGACACCCCGTATGTACTGGGCATATACAGCAGCAGGATATTGTCAAAGCCGGTCGAAAAGCTCAGCCCGATATTCAAAACCAACATCATCATGATCATCGGCTTGATACAGGGCAGGGTAATCCGAAACATTCTCTGCAAACGGGTTGCGCCATCCAGCGCCGCCGCCTCCTGCAAATCGCCGCTGACCGTCGAGATGGACGCGACATACATGATCGAACCCCATCCAATGCTCTGCCAGATCCCCATAAACAGGTAGATCACCCAGAAGACCGGGATCTGGTTGTTTGCCAGCCAGTTCTGGTTTTCCGCCCCAAACAGGACCAGCAGAAGGGTCAGCGGCCCATCTTTGCCCAGAAATTCGATCAGCAAGGATGCGACAACGACCGACGCGACAAAGTTGGGCAGATAAGACATCGTCTGTACCGTCCGTTTATACCGTTTGCTCCGCAGCAGGCTGAGCAGCACCGCAAAGGCGACCGGTGCCAAAAAACCGATCGTCCCTTTGAGCAGCGCAATGCAAATGGTGTTGCGCAGGGCGACGGGAAACTGCTCACCGGTAAACAGTTCGACAAAATTGCCAAATCCAACCCATGGGCTGCGGAAATAACCCTTGCTGACACTGAAATCCTCAAAGGCCATCACAATCCCGAACATCGGAATATAATGCAGCACAATTTCAAACAGGACGACTGGAATAAACATCAGATAGATCTGCCAGTTCTGGTAAAAATCCAGTCTCCAGCTGCCTTTTTCACGAATCTGATTGACGGGGACTCTCTTTGCCATTGGTTTTTCTCCTTTCAGAGCCCAGGCAGCGGGAGCAGCTCTCACCATGAACCACTGCACCCGGCGGATGGTCTCACGCAAAAATTCAGCAGACGCGGGCAGAAATCTTCTCTGCCCGCCATCGTTTTTCTGCTGTCAGATAAAAGGATACTGGTCAACATACGGCTGATAAATGTCATTGACCTTCTGGTAATTGTATTTGCCCAGTGCCTTGCACCAGACGCCCCATTCCTCATCCGATGCGATGTCCTTATCGCCCTTGATGAAATCGACCGCATTGGTGGTCATATATTCCAGCACCTTGGTCTGCACATCCGCGCAGGACGAGGTATCCTCGGGGGTCATCGCGTTGGTGGTGACAGAACCCTGGAAAAAGGCGGTATTAGGGTATTTGACCCAGTTGTCCAGCGAATGCTGGAAGGAATCCGCCAGCCCAAGATCCACGTCTTTGCGCAGATACAGGCCCGGGACTTTATTGAATGCCGCGGCCGCATCCAGATTGCCGCCGTCATTGACCAGCACGTCCGACTTGACATAAACGCCGTTCTCGACCGTATAGGTTCCATCCCCCAGCCCGTTGTCGGTGTAGAAGGTATCCCCTGTTTCCGACTCATAGCTGCTGATCTGTTCAGCGTCTAGCCCGAAGGTCTTGAGCAGCGCGCCTTCTTCGGCATAGAAGGTGTCCAGATAGCTGAACAGGGTGGCAAGGTCCTTTTCCTCCGCAGATTTGGAAACCATTACGCCGTTGGCAACCACCCCGTTGCCCATCACGCAGTTGGGTTCAACATACTTGCAGGAATCCGGGCCATAGACATCGTTGATGGGATACGGTGCGCCGGCGACATAGATACCCTCGGTCAGGCCGCCGTCATGGGCATCAATCCGCCCGCCCAGTTCCGATTGGAGGCCATTCCATACAGCGACCCTGCCCTGGCGGACAGAGGTGGAATCAATCGAATAAAACGCATCGGAAGTCCGTTCGTTGAAGGAAGGGTCCAGCCAGCCTTTTTCATACCAGCTGTTCATGCACTCCAGATAGGTACGCATATGATCCTTATCGCCGCCAAACTGGACGGTACCATTTTCATCCTGGTACCAGAGGTTGACCCCGCCGCCAAAGCAGGAGATCAGCCCGCCGCTCCAGGTGAACCCGGGGTAATACAGGCTCATCACATAAGAATCGGTAATCCCGAGGTCAGCCTGTGCCTGGGTAAAGATTTCAAACATCCATTCCCAGTCGCTGATGTACACCGGGTCGCTCCCGCCGCTGGGGAAGACAACGTCGTCCTGCCAGCTGTCGTAATCTTCCGGGTCGGTATAGCCGCCGGTGAACGGGGCGCCGGTTTCTGGATTGGAGCCGTATTTGACCAGCCAGTCACGGCGGTACATATACCCCTGGAAGACGGGTTCCGGTTCATCATACAGGTCGCGAAGGACAAAATAATGTTCTTCGCCGTCGATCAGTTCGACGCAGTTTTTATAATAGACGTCGTTGGAGTGTACCAACTCGACATAATTGGGCATATACTGCTCGACATACTCGGTAATATCGAGAATGTAGCCGTTTTCATACATATTTCTGGGGGGATCGCTGATGACCGCGTCGATCAGGTCGGGCAGGTCGCCGGAAGCGATCATTGTCGAGTAGTTGTCCGCGGCGGTACCAGCTGCGGGTACCCAGAATTCAAGTGCCAGGTTTTTCTCTTCCGGGCCGTAAGTTTTCTGGAGGCTGTACTGGATCGCGGGATTGTCCTGATATTCCATATAGTAGGAAGAATCAGCACCCGAATAAATCCACCAGGAAAAGGTGGTATCGTCTCCTGCGGTATTGCCGCTGTTGCAGCAGGCAAGCGGCAATGTCCCCATCATCACAGCGAGTGCAACACAGATCCGTTTTGTAATACCTTTCATGATAATCTCCTTTAAAGCCGAAACCCAAGTTTTGAGGGAGCCGATTATTCTTCCAGCAGGACGCCGCAGACTGCTTCTACCGCAGTACCGCCGACCGCCTCTACGCTGTCGCAGCTATAGGTAACCTGCACGCCGGTTTCCCCGCCAAATTCCGAGACAATTTCACCGGCAGCATCAAAGGTAAAGGTGAATACAAACTCATCCTCCGACCAGCTTCCCTGATCAATCGGCGTCTCGGTGCCAAAAGCGGCCATATTTACAGTACAGCTGCCATCGTCCATCGCCAGGATGGTCACATCTGCTTCGCTGTCCATAAACGGGATTTTGCCGGTAAAGGTATAGGCGACCGCAGCTTCCACAACCTGTTCCATCACCAGTTCAGTACCGCTGTCGGATACATACAGGTAGCTGCCATCCTGCTGAAGGGTGACGACCGCGCCTTCATCCGAATCATTTTCAGGGGTCAGGGTATATTCCCCTTCCGCCGTCATCTCCCAGCTGCCATCCACCGCAAAGATCGCCATATCGTTATAACTGCCGTTGGTGTTCAGCTGAAGGGTAGCGGAAGCGTCATCCGGGCTGACAAAGCTCAGATAGGCAACGCCTTTTTCACCGTCAAATGTATCGGCATAGCTTTCCAGTGCGGCATCATCCGCCTTTGTCAGGACAAAGTTGCCGCCGCCGGTCATTACGTCACAGTTGGTATTCTGGGCGATATTGTAAACATGTTCGCCGTCATAAGCGATCTTGTCCAGTTCAGTTCCGTCCCAGTCATAGAGGGTGATGGTATAAGGTGCGGTACCGGTCACAGCTTCTACGTCATCGCCTTTTTCAGGCAGTGCCTCATATGCGCAGGGTTCCTCGGTCACCGTATAGGTTCCCGAAAAGCTGATCTGGTTCCAGGCATAGCCGGCATAAAAGACAGCACCGATTCCCAGATCATCGGGATAGAAGTGATAAAACTGAACCATGTTGCCCAATCCTTCGACCTCATAGCCAAAGTAATAGATGCTGCCCGGAAGGGCGGCAATCGGGTCTGCCGGAACAGTTTCTTCCGGTTCAGCAGGTTCCGATTCTTCAGGCTGTGCTTCCACCGATTCGACATTGGACGCGGAAGATTCCGCTTGGGAAGAGTCCGGTTGTTCGGAGCTGCTGCATCCGGCAAACATTGCAGAGCACATAGCCAAGCTCATCAGAACGATTGTCAGTTTTTTCATATCAGTTTCCTCCTCATTGGCTTACTGAATTTTTCTGATCTTATTGTAAAACAATTTTAGAATAAAAAATCCGGTAATTCCGATAAAAAACCCCAGCAATCCGATTTCTTCATCCCGGCAGCCGCACAGACAACAAATCCCCTGTCTTGCGGACGGCGCAAAACAGGGGAATACAAAAAACCTCCGTTTTTCAGGATGTTTCCATTGAAAAACGGAGGTTTTCAAGCATGCAGAACGATTGTGGCCGTGCCCTGGCAGATCAGACAGGCCAATCAAACATCCGCCGGTTAAATTTTGAAATCAGGATAAGCTGGCTTTAAAAGCCTGTTTTCTCTGAATCTCCAACAGCTGGACCAACTGCCTGTCAAAATATTATGGAATCATGTTCCCAGCGGCCGCATACAATCCAAACCATTCCTTACGGGTAAGCGGTATTTCCGAACCGTCACAGCCTTCCTTAAAATGCTGCGGGTTGGTCGTTCCGAGAATAACCTGAATATTGGAAGGTACCCTTGTCAGCCAGGCTACTGCTATGGCAGTATTGGACACACCATACTTTTCAGCCAGGCAGTTTATTTCCTGATTGAGTTTACCATATCTCTCGTGATCATGAAAGAACGGACCTTCAAAATATCCTTTTTGGAAAGGCGACCATGCCTGAAGGGTAATCTCTTTCAGGCGGCTGTACTCGTATATGCTGCCTGTACGGTCGATGCTTTGATCAATATGCATATTGACCGCGAGGCCGCTGTCAAATACCGGCGTATGTACAACGCTCATCTGAAGCTGGTTAACAATCAGTTTATGGCCAACGTATTTTTGCAGCAGTTCCATCTGCATTGGGTTCTGATTGGAGACGCCAAAATACCGGACCTTTCCGCAAGAATACAAATGATCAAAAGCCTCAGCCACCTCTTCCGGTTCCATCAAAGGATCAGGGCGATGGAGCAGCAGGATGTCAAGATAATCCGTTTTGAGTCTTTTCAGAATCTGGTCAACCGAATGCAGGATATAATCTTCTGAAAAATCAAAATATCCGTCCCGGATAGCGCATTTGCTCTGGAGAACGATTTTTTCTCTGATACCCGGATTCATACCAATCGCTTCCGCGAAAAGCTCCTCGCAATTTCCTCCTCCATAAATATCCGCATGGTCAAACATATTTACCCCCTGTTCCATTGCCGTACCGATTAGTTTTTGGGCATCAACAGGAGAAAGGCTGTTCAGGCGCATACAGCCCATGATGATATTGGATACATGAAGATCAGTCTGTGCAATCTCAAGATATTTCATATGTTACCTTCCTTATCTGACTTTACAAATCAAGCATTTTTATTCTTTAGCGGCGTTAACAGCAGTCTGTAGTCTGCGGATATCAATCCTGTCTGGAACTGTGCAGTCTGCGCCCAACATAAACCCTTTCCGTCCGAAATCCCTGATCAATCTACGGCTCTCCTCTGCGATTTCCTCCAGTGTACCCTCTGTCAGCAGACCGTGGTTATCCAATCCGCCAAGAATCGGTGCATGGAACAGCTTTCTGCCGTCTTCCAGCGAAACACCTGTACGATGGACGTCCCAATTAAACAGATCGCCCGGATAACCGACGTAGCGTTCTGGACTGGAACGGAACCCGTGTTCCATCTCTCCGCAAATATGCACAATATTATAACCGCCCGCTTCATGTACCGCATCCAGCACCTGAAGATCGAAAGGTTTGACCAGCCGCTCCCATACTGCCCTTTCAAACCGCTGCGGTTCACTGAACTGACCGGAATAATAGATGCCGGAAGCCCCGGCTGCAATATATCCTTTACCCCAGTCTGCAAGGATATCCGCCAATACCTTGATCCCTTCGAGTACCGAATCAGGGTCCTCTGCACAATGCTTCATAAAGGTTGCGTCGTCACTGCCGCCAAAACAATAGGTAAAAGATGCAATTTTAAACGGGCTCCACATGGTGGGGAACAGCATGACTTCACCATTTGTTTTTTCATTGACCAGACGAATGACCTGTTCCATCTTCTGGTACTGGTAACAATCTCTGCCAGGCAGGGAAATATTACGCCAGTCAGAGGGCCTGGTGATTTTCAGGTGAGAAGTCACCATGCTGCCAAACGAGTCATCCATGATCTTGATAATATCGTTATCCAATTCATGATAGAGTTTGACATGCGCATCAGCTGTCTCCTCGGCGGTCAGCGTTGAAGGATAATGAAACCAAAATCCTGCGGGCGTATAATCCGGCTCCTGATTGGAAAATACAGACTGCATCCGTTCAATCTTATTCATAACAAAACCTCCTGTATGGGTATATAAAATTATAACACCTTTTAACCGATTGTACAATTATTTCACAGCAGACACCCCATCTAAAAGTATCTGTAACCGAACTGTGTATACGCAATAGAACTGTTGATTGCTTTTTTCCCGAACACAGGAAAGCGCAGTCCAGACAATCCCGTCGAATTGTCGTTCACTACCGTTCCCGTTCGAATCCCTCTCTAAAATAACTAAAACAACAAAAAGTGGTATCACATCGAAACGTGATACCACTTCTTTGGCGGAGAAGG
>DCTE01000183.1:0-18375 GCA_002329405.1 Ruminococcaceae bacterium UBA1448
CAAGAACCCCTTCACCCTGACCTCTAAGGAAGGCGACGGCAGCTATCAGGATCTGCTTGCAAACGAGACCCGTTACAGCCGTCTGGCTAAGGCATTCCCTGACCGTGCGAAAGAACTGTTCGCGAAGTCTGAGGATACCGCTAAGGCTCGTTACGAACACCTGCTCAAGCTGGTTGAACTGTACAAATAATTTGTATTGGTTCAGTTTGCGCTGAATAGCAACTGATTAGGCCCTCTCTCTGTACAACTACAGAGAGAGGGTCTTTGTGGTGAAATAAGAAAACTGCCGCCGGGATATTAGCCCGATGGCAGTTATTACTTTTGGCGGTCATAATCTTCCGCTCGCTTTTTCGATTCTGTTTAACAAAGCAGACAATGGGACAATCAGCGTACCTGCTGCCAGGTTTCCGAGTGCGTGAACCGCGTCCCAGGGCAGACCGGCAGCAATCCAGGCAATCGTTCCTTTCAGCGACAATCCGAACATAATTGCCTGTGCCGGAGCGTAGAGGGTACCGAATGCCAGCCCGTGCAGCCCACAAACCAACATATAAACCGGAACGGCAATTTTTTTTGGCATCTGCTGCGGAAGCAGCATTGTCACACCCCACAAAACCGTCCAGATGTAGAGATAGGGGATCCACCAGGCAGAAAAACCTGCAAACAAGCCGTTTAACAGGATATAAGTATAAATCGGATACAGCGCTTTTTTCCGATAGACGATCGTATAGGTCATCGTCAGCATCCCCAGAAGGTGGATGTTAGGTGCCCACTCCATCAGAATTTTGGAGCAGTACATCAGCGCTCCCAACATCGCAAAGACCGCCATCTCCCGCAGCGAAAGCCGGAGCTTCCGCCCGGCGGAGGACGGCGGGGTGCTGTCAGAAAACTTATGCTTCAATTTTGAAAGAGTAGCAACTGCCGGGAACAATATCGGTAGAATCAACGCCGGTGGAAGCGTATTTACCATCAACATAGAATGCCCAGTATTTGCCATCGGTGTCGTAATCAGCGGTTACACCGTTTACGGTTTTGACGTACAGCCCATACTCACTTTCATCGCCTTCGATCAGGCCGAGGTCAAGAAGAGCAGCGCCGACTGTCGTTTCGTCGGTCATGACATGGAACAGGGTGGTGGAACCGTCTTCCAGAACGACTTCAAATGCGAACTCAGTTTCGCCTTCGCCGATAGTCGTACCCTCGGTATAGGCGGAAGCGTTTTCACCACTCTCTGCTTCAGAGGAAGATTCAGACGAAATCTCAGAAGAGGACTCTTCCGAAACTTCAGAGGATTCCTCAGAGGAAGATTCTTCTGAAGAGATGCTCTCGGTTACAGCCGAGGAGGACGAAGATGAGGTGTTGTTATCGTTGTTGCTGCATCCGGTAAAGGAGACAGCGACTGCCGCAGACAGCGCGAAAGCAAGAATGACATTGAGCAATTTGTTCTTTTTCAGCATGAAAAAGCACTCCTTTAATAAAAAATATCCGATGAGAGGGAAATCTGTCAGAACATAATCTGACGCCGGAGATCGCGGCTTCATTTCCTGTCAGGCAAGTCTTCCGGCTGACAGCCCCCAGTTTCCGAACCTTCTCACAGAAAATCATCTGCAATGGAATAAACGGCCAGCTCTGCGGGAATGGCCGTTCGGAAAGGGTATTGCTGCATACGGCAGCGGTCCTGCGCAGGCCTTTCACCTGCTTCCTTGTCCTGAATCAATCGGCAAGCATCATTATAGCACGGGGAGAATTGGATGTCAAATTTTCCCTCCAAACATTGTAATAAACGACAAAAAATCCGCAGACCTGTATGTTGGCCTGCGGATAAAAGGATGCTTAACGGTAACAAACTTCAAAGATTGTGACACTTTCCGGCTGAGCGGTAAATTCAAGCAGCGGTGTATCAGCTGTCGTTTCCACCGTCTGATAAACCAGACTGGATGCCTGACGGATGGTATCCAGCTGAGCTTTTGTCGGATATTTCGGGCTGCCCATCGCTTCCCATGCCGCTTTTGGATTGCAGTTTTCTTCATCAATCACTGCTTTGCGGATGGAAGAGATTTTGCCAGACAGGGTCAGCTGAATCTCTTCCGGTTGAACAGTCCGGCGTTCAATATCATGGTTGTAGACAATAATTGTCGCTTTCTTGCCGTCTGTAAGCGCCAATACTTCAGCATTAGGATGGCTGCCCTCAACATCCAGTCGCTGGTCACCTGCTTCATGCAGCGTCTGGAAGACACGGTAGACAGGCTTGGGAATGCCATGGTTGTTCTGGATGCCGAACTCGTTTTTAAACGGTGTACCTTTCAGACCCATTTCCTCAAAAATGTCCGATACCGTCCAGAAGGAGTATCCCTCTACCAGCCCTTCATTGTACGCAATGGTCTGTGCGACAAAAGCTGCCTGGTAACAGGTATCAAATTCTTTGGAGCCATTCCATTCGGTGTAATAAAGAGGATAATCTCCCGCTTCCTGTTTGGCCTTGCTGGTCATCTGGAACAGGATATCACGGGGATTGTTGTTTTCATGGTTGAAGAATTTACTGATAACTTTTTCCATTTCTTCCTTGGGCATTTTGGAAAGTTCTTCCATTGACGGCATCTGGAAAGCGGAAGCGGTGCCATCATTCATGCCAAAAGTGGAGAGGGGATCGTCGCTGGGATAGTGATGGGTTGAAATAAAGTCCAGCGGTACATGATTCTGTTCACAGAAGGAACGGAAAGGCGGAATCCAGGCGTTAACAGAGGTGGCAGGTCCGCCAACACGGAAACAGGAATCGACTGATTTGAGTGCAAGTGCGGTTGTCTGATACAATTTAAAGTATTCGTCCCTCGTACCGGCAAAGAAAAAGTGCAGATTTGGCTCATTCCATACCTCAAAGAACCATTGTGAAACTTCTTCACGTCCATATCTGTCAAGCAGATGTTTGCCAAACTGACAGATAAAGTCGCTCCATTGGTCATAATCGGCAGGAGGGGTGACATTGCCCTTGTAATGGAAGCAGGTCTGGGTTCCGCTTGCAAACGCTTCGGGCATGAATCCCAATTCAACAAACGGTTTCATCCCTGTGTCCAACAAAAAGTCAAAGATGCTGTCGATGTTGAAAAAAGAAATCTCCAGTTCTCCCAATCCCATCCTGGGCTTGATGACTACGCTCATATCGTCGTCAAACAGTCCATGAAACCGCAGATATTGAAAGCCACAGTCTCGGTGAGCGTTGCGAATCTGCTGACGGACATCCTCCCGCAGGATGGTTGCTGCATGGCAGCTTCCGACACAGAGTTCCCAATAATGAGGGAACGGCCTTGTTGGTTTGTCCAGATGAATTTGATAGTTTACCGGCATAATAGATTAGCTCCTTTGTTGTATAAAACTCTTTATTAAACATTGTAACAAAAACATTGGCGGTAGCGCAAGAAAAAATAAGAGAATTTTTATAACAAAAATGCGATATTATCATATTAAAACTGCGCACCGGTGTATCCAGTGCGCAGTAAAGAGAGGAAATCAGTCGATTTTATAAAGTTGCCAGTTTGGAATAGCTTTCTTTCAGTGCCGGATACAGCTCGGTATACAGCTTGTAGAAAGGGGCGTATTTTTCGCTGTTCTCAGCAATTGGGGCCTGGATTTTATCAGCCTTGATAATAGCACGGCATGCTTCGGGAACAGAAGCGTATTCACCAGTGCCGACCATGGCCAGAATCGCAACGCCCAGTGCCGGTCCTTCCCGATTGGCAGCCGTCTTGACCTCACAGCCATACAGGTCGGCCAGCATCTGACGCCAGATTTTGGAGGTTCCGCCGCCGCCGCAAGCCATCATATCGTTGACTGGAACGCCCATGCCGCCGATAATATTCTTGCAGTCGTTCAGTGAATAGGCGACCCCTTCCAGGACTGCCCGCAGCATATCCCGTTTGGTGTGGATGGCCGACAGGCCGAAAAATACACCGCGGCAATCGGGGTCAAGATGCGGCGTCCGTTCGCCCATCAGATAAGGCAGATAAATCAGCCGGTTGGAGCCGACCGGGACCTGTTCAGCCTGCTGGTCCATCAGGAAATAAGGGTCAACTCCCATCAAAGCAGCGGTTTCCTTTTCTGCCTGGCAGAAGTTATCGCGGAACCATTTCAGTGACAGACCGGCCCCCTGGGTGACACCCATGATGTGCCATTGTCCGGGAACTGCACAGCAGAAGGTATGAACCCGGCCTTTGGGGTCGATCGAAACAGTCGAAGAATGGGCAAAAACAACACCGGAAGTGCCGATGGTTGTAAATGCCTTGCCATCTTCGACAACACCGGTTCCAACCGCGGCAGCTGCATTATCGCCAGCACCGCCGACAACCGGTGTACCGGCAGCCAGCCCGGTCAGCGCGGATGCTTCTTCGGTGACATAACCGGTTATATCCGGGGATTCGTATACCTTGCCCAGCAGGTTCTTGTCGATATCCAGCTTTTCAAGAACTTCATCCGACCAGCAGCGGTGCGGAATATCCAGCAGCTGCATGCCCGATGCGTCCGAAACTTCGGTCGCAAATTCGCCGGTCAGTTTATAGCGGACATAGTCTTTCGGGAGCAGGATTTTTGCACAGCGTGCGTAGTTTTCTGGTTCGTTGTTGCGTACCCAGAGGATTTTGGAAGCGGTGAAGCCGGTGAGTGCAGGGTTGGCGGTAATTTCGATCAGCCGTTTTGCGCCAACTTTTTCGGTAATTTCTACACACTCCTTCGCAGTCCGCTGGTCGCACCAGATGATTGAGCGGCGGATGACCTTCCCATCTTTGTCCAGCATGACCAGCCCGTGCATCTGACCGGAGATACCGATGCCCTTGACGTCTGCCGGAGCAACGCCGCTTTTCTCAAGTACCATCTTGATCGTCCCAGCAGCGGCATTCCACCAGTCATTCGGGTCCTGTTCAGCATAGCCGTTCTGTGGCTGGTAAAGGGGGTACTCAATGGTTGCAGAGGCGAGCGCATTTCCTTCCCGGTCAAACAATACCGTTTTGGTGCCGGAAGTCCCCAGGTCAATTCCAATATAAACTTTCATGACAGCTGCTCCTTTCATGTCGTCAAAGATTTTCACGGATGCGGATAATGTTATCCATATAGCAGAATTCTTCTGCCGGAGGGGTGTTGTTGACAATTGAATCAAAGAGGATCTGCATCGCCCGGTATCCCTGCCGGAAAGGTTCCTGACAGACTGTCGCCTGAATCAGCCCGCTGGCAACCAGCTTGCGGATCTCTTCGGTATCGTCACAGGAGATAGCGGTCAGCTCTTTCAGGCCGAGGTCGATTGCTGCCTGCATGCCGCCGACTGCACCGGCTGCCGCAAAATAAAGGGTATTGATTTCCGGGTGCGCCAGCAGCATCTCCCTGGTGACCTGATAGGCGATTTCTGTTTCATCCAGGCTTTCACAGATATCAACGACCTTTGAATCAGGCATTGTTTTGAGCACATCCGAAAAGCCTTTCATCCGGTGGTTGTGTCCCAGCATACGGACTGAGCCGGTGACAATGCCGGCCCGTACGCCCTGCGGCCGGATCAGCCGCAGCATGCCGCCTGCCGTCACGCCTGACTGGTGATAGTTACAGCCGACATAGCACAGCCGTTTGGTGTTTTCAATATCAGAGTTGACCGTCAGAATGCGGACCCCCTGATCAATCAATTCATTGATCTTCTGTTCAATTTCCGGTAGGTTGATCGGGCTGATTGCAATACCGGATACCCCCGCAATCCGCATCTGTTCCAGCTGTTCCAGCTGCTGGGTTACATCATACCGACGGCCGCCGGCGATTTGCAGGGTGATGCCAAAATCGGCGTACTCTTCGATTGCAGTCTGTGCTCCATGCATAACTTCGTCAAAGAATTCGTTTCCGTCGGCGTTTGCAATAATACCAAATGAAAGATTTTTCCGCTGGTAGGCCAGTGCCTTTCCGGCACGATTGGGGGTATAGCCCATCTCCCGCGCGATTTCCAGAATCTTTTTCTCAATCTCGGGACGGACATTGCCTCTGCCGTTGAGTGCCCGGTCTACCGTTCCACGGGATACCCCGGCAAGTTCGGCGATCTGTTTGACTGTTACGGACATATGGATACCGCCTTCTTTCTTGCAGATAATCTGCTTGTGTGCGCGTGCACTGTCTACTTTTATACTAACACGTTTTGTCCGTTGCGTCAAGGGAAAAAGTCAAATCTGCTTAAACAGAAAGGCAGAGGATTTCCAACGGGAAGTCCTCTGCCTATATGGTTATTTGATTAGTTCATCGAAGCGGCAATTGCGTCAGCCAGTGCTGCAAGTTCGGTTACCGTCTGTTCAGAGACAGTGGAACGAAGGGTAACAACCGGTTCCAGTACCGTCATGTTCTTCATCTTGCTGACAGCTTCACCCATCAGCTTGCCGCTCATCGGTGCCCAGCTGCCGTTCTGGATCAGGCCGACGGTGCGGTTTTGCATCGAATGGGCAGCGAGATCGGTCAGCAGGTTTTCAACCGGCGTAAAGATACCGGCGTTGTAGGTCGAAGCAGCAAACACCAGATGGCTGTATTTAAACGCTTCCGACAGCAGATAGGAGACATGGGTTGCCGAGGCGTCGTAAACTGCGACATTGGTAATGCCTTTTTCAGCCAGCATACCGGCCAGGATTTCTGCGGCATTTTCAGTACCGCCATAGACTGAACCGTATACAATCAGTACGCCCTTTTCTTCGGGAGTATAGCTTGCCCATTTCTGGTACTTGTCGACAAACCAGCCGATCTGTTCACCATCCAAAACCCAACCATGCAGCGGGCAGACCATCTTGATGTCCAGCCCGCCTGCTTTTTTCAGCAGAGCTGCAACCTGAGGCCCGTATTTGCCGACGATGTTGGTATAGTAACGTCTTGCCTCGTCCAGATGGCGGTTTTCAAAATCAACGTCTTTTGCATAGATACTGCCGGAAATCGCACCAAAAGTGCCGAATGCGTCGGCTGAGAAGAGGATGCCGTCGGTGGTATCAAATGTCACCATTGCTTCCGGCCAGTGTACCATCGGAGCCATGACAAAAGCATAAGTATGTCCGCCGATGGTCAGGGTATCGCCCTCTTTGACAATCTGTGCGCGGGAGTCGATATCAAAAGAGAAGAACTGCTTGATCATGGCGACGGTTTTGGCGTTGCAGATAATCTTTGCGTCGGGATAACGGAGCACGGCATCTGCCAGCGTTGCGCAGTGGTCGGGTTCCATATGGTTGACAATGATGTAATCCAGCTTGCGTCCGTTCAGCAGGTGGGCCAGATTGTCAAAAAAGATACCGGATACAGCATGGTCAACGGTATCAAACAGCACCGTTTCTTCTCCGATCGAGAGATAAGCGTTGTAGGAAACGCCCTGAGGGATCGGATATACATTCTCAAAAAGAGCCAGACGGCGGTCATTTCCGCCAATCCAGTAAAGTTGTGGGGTCAGTTTGCGGATATTATACATGTCAACAGCGCTCCTTTGCTTTTAGAAGAGTTCTAAACTGAATACAGTATATCATATCTGCCCCACCCCGTCAAGGACAGGCAGGGTAAGAATTGGACCAAATAGGGTAAGATAAACTGTGGAAATTTATGGTACAGGGTAAAAACTGATGTTCTTCAATTTATTTATTCTATTTTTTAATGCTTATTGTTATGCTTTCTTTATCTTTTGACAAGGAAATCCGTCATTGTATGAAGAAAAAGTAAAAATTAGCACTCATACATTGACAGTGCTAATTTTTGTGTTATAATAGAATCAGAACAAAAAAAGAGTAAGAAGCTCCAGAGAAAAGGAACTGCTTCTCCAGCCGGATAGACCGGCAGCCTGTTCGGCCGCAAGAGCGGCGATGAAAAAGATTGTTGATATCCTGATAGGAGGAATGATTTATGTTGATGCCCAGCATTTTTGGTGAAAATTTGTTTGATGATTGGTTTGATAAAGACTTCTTCTCCGGCCGCAATCCGCTTTATGGTAAAAATGAGAAAAACCTGATGAAGACGGACGTCCGCGAACAGGGTGACAGCTATCAAGTTGCAATCGACCTGCCTGGCTTTAAGAAGGAAGATGTAGCCATCGAACTGGAAAACGGCTATCTGACGATCACCGCTTCCAAGGGACTGGATAAAGATGAAGATCAGTCCGGGTATATCCGCCGTGAACGCTGGTCCGGTAAATGCAGCCGTACCTTCTATGTTGGTGAGTCTGTCCGCGGAGAAGATATCAAAGCCAAGATGGAAGACGGTATTCTGACGATGACGGTTCCGAAGGAGCAGCGTCAGCTTCCTCAGAAGAATACCATTATGATCGAAGGCTAATTGATTCGAGAGCAAAATTATCCTCATAAATGACACAGGGCCGTCCCGCAGATTATCTGTGGGGCGGCCTTGCTGTTGTTCATTCCATATCTGGCGTATATCGGACAAAGTCAGCCTGAGGGTCATTCTTGCAGCGATAAAGTGCCCGGTCTGCCCGTTTTATCAGCTGGTCGGCAGTTGTTCCGTCTTCCGGGTAGAGTGCAATTCCAATGCTGCCGGAAAACACATCGGTTGATCCGTCGATATCAGGAATCTGTCGGAAGGCGGCTGACAGCTGGGATGCTTTTCGCTGGGCGATCAGCGCATTGGGCAGTGCTTTGAGTACAGCGACAAATTCATCACCACCTACCCTTGCGATCAGATCGGTCGATCGCAGATTGCTGCGCAGGATATCGGCAAAGGATTTCAGAAATTTGTCGCCAAACAGATGGCCGCGCTGGTCATTGATCTGTTTAAAATGGTCAACATCCATATACAGCAGCGCAAATTTTTCCGGCTGGCCAGTCAGCTGCTGCAGTTCCATATCCAGCCCACTGCGGCGGTACAGTCCGGTCAGATAGTCAAAGGTTGCTTCCTGCTTCCATTGCAGTGTTTGCAGCTTACGTTCGTCGATACAAGTCAGTTTGCCGATAAAGCTGCTGCAATAAGTTTGGCTGTACCCTGTTTCGTCCCAGAAGAAACGGATATACACTTCATACCAGCGAGGTTTCCCATCTGCATGGATCAGCTGTAATTGCAGCTGAATTTGGGCTGTCCGAGGTGGCAGCTCAGTTAGCTGCTTTTTTAATTCCAGCCGGTCTTTGTCTGGCAAAAGCTGGTTGGGTTCAAGTAAAATGTTGGCGTCAGGAAAAACACTGTCCATTCCGAATATATGTGAAAATTCAGTTGAAAAACGCAGCAGGCCGCCATCCCGGCTCCAGATAAAAGTAATATCCTGTGAGAGATCCGCCAGTTTTTGGTATTTGATCTGTTCTTCACGGAGTAAACGGTTGACCCGTTCGTTCAAAATGCGTTCGTAGATAATGGGATTGCTTCGGTAAGGGGCGTTTAACCCGCCTTCACCATTTGGTGGATATTCACTGTCCGGCAGCAGCCCGTTTTCCTGAATGATCTGGTAAAACTGCTGTTCGGTATTCTGAAAGATTTCCAGTAAAACCGGATTGAAACAGCCGCAGTCCCCCCGGAGAATCATCTGGACAGCCTCTGGGTGGCTATATGCGGGTTTGTATACCCTTCGGTTGACCAGTGTATCATAACAGTCTGCCAACCCGACCGCCTGTGCCCAGATAGGTGTTTCTTCGCCTGTCAGACCGTCTGGATAGCCGCCTCCATCCCAGCGTTCATGGTGCCAGCGGCAGATATCGTAATAAAAATGGCTGCCGGGCAGATCATTGAAAAAGCCGATGCTTTTGAGCATATTGGTTCCGACCGTCGTATGCTGTTTGGCCTGTTCATATTCCTGTGCGGTGAGCGGGCCGGGTTTTTCCAGAATGCTGTCTGGAACGCCGATCTTGCCAGCGTCATGCAGCATGGCTGCCAGTCCGACCTGTCGCACGATTTCTGTGGTCAGATGATAACGCGGCCAGAGCTTTTGCACCTGCTCCAGCAGAAGGCAGGTCAGCAGACGGATTCGCTGAACATGCCCGCCAGAGTCATGGGCCCGGAATTCCAGTACGGTGCTCAAAACATCAATGATCATATAATCAGATAGTTCCCGTCCCTTAATCCATTGCAGCTGATAGGTCAGCTGTGCCTGTGTGATTTGATCAATGTTTTGTTCCAACCGCTGCATTTCCAGAATACGGGCAACCCGACGCCGAATAATTCCGGGATGAAAAGGTTTGTAGATTACATCCGATACGTCTGGCAGCATCTGCCGGATCTGGTCATCATTTGCCGGGTTGATCATTAAAAGGATGGGCACACCATCCAGTATGGGTTGTTTTTTAATCTGCTGCAGAAAAGACTGAGTTTCAGACAGGGGAGTACGAGCATCCAGAAAGATCAGACAGATATTGGGTTGTGTTAATAACGCAGTCGCGTCCTGCTGGTTTTCTGCTTCCAGGATTTCGTATTCTCGGCAAAACAACTCGCTCAGAATGGCGCGGTTAATTTCATATTCATCAATAATCAGAATTTTTTCCTTTTCCATCAGAGCCGTTCCTCCGCCATATATGTGATACTTTATCAGGAAATAGTGTGCAATATTATTTGTGTTTATTCTGATTATACCATATTCAGGTAAAAATGACCAGATATTTTTTAAAATTTGCTCTTGTTTTTTTTACTGATTTTCCGCCAGACGGTTGACAAACCGAGAAAAAAGGAATATACTGTTCACGTAATGAACGTTCATAATTTGAACGCAAATCTTCCGGTTGGTCCATTGAGGACCTTTCCAGAGAATGGAGGATTGTTTTGGAACAGATTTTTACACTGCTCAGCGCGGTCAGTGCGACACCAGTTATTGATCAGCGAACGCTTGCCGGGATTACCGGGATTTCGGTCGGTAAAGTTAACGCCCTGATTCGCAGTGCTGAACAGGATGGATACCTGATCACCGGACGGGAGGGTAAAAAATCCCGTCTGACGCTGACGGATAAAGGACATCGGATGCTGGAACAGATGCTGCTTTCCCGAAGCGGCGTAAAGCTGGCCTTTCCGCCGGCTGGCCGGGCGGATACCGCGGTTATACTGGCCGGCGGCAAGCGTGCTGGTTTTGACCGGCCGATCTGTTTGCAGCCGCTGGGGGAAGATGGGCAGACGCTGCTTGACCGGATGCTGAATGTACTGACGGTATGCGGAATCCAGCGGACGATCATCGTGACCGGCTGGCAGGATGAAACCATCCGGCAGCATTTGGGGAACCGTTCGGATATTACGGTTCTGCACAATGAGCGGTATAAATGGAATGGTACAATGAGCGGGCTGGCACTTGCGGAAAAGACCCTCAGGGAATGGAAAACAAGCTCCTTCATTGTCATCAAATCCGACCTTGTATTCGAACAGCGGGCCATTCAGTCTCTGATTGAAACACGGGCACCGTTTGCGGCATTGCTGACCGCGCCCGGTGGCGGAAGCGATGAACTGCTGGCGGAATTGGACGAAAACGGCTGTATCTTCCGTTTTTCAAAAGATATCCGGCAGATCAACCGGGTGCAGGGAGAGATGACCGGCATTGCCCGCATTTCGATGGAAGGCTTTGAACGGATGATGGAGTATTTTTCCCATAACATGAATCCGCTCATCAGCTATGAATATGTCATGGAAAGCGTCGGTCGTCTGTATCGCTTTACCGGTGTGATGGTGGATGACCTCTGCTGGGGCAAGATTGAATCACCGGAGGATTACCGGGAACTGCTCCGGCTGACCTATTCCCGCATTGAACGCAAGGAACGTCAGATGCAGGAACAGTACGCCCGGGATATGATGCGCAAGATTCTGCCGGAGGATGAGGTGCAGGAGGTGCAGTTTGCAGGCGGCCTGACCAATACAAACTATCTGATCCTGGCCAGTTCGGGACGGTATATCCTGCGGCTGCCCGGTCGGATGACCGAGAGCATGATCAATCGGAACAACGAAAAGCGCAACGCCCAGATTGCTTCCGATTATGGGTTCAACTGCCACTTGGTTTATTGTAACGAGAAAACCGGCGTTAAGCTGAGCAGTTACATTGAAAACGCGGAAACGCTGACTCCCCGAACTGTTCGCCTGGAAGAGAATATGGCACTGGCGGCGGATATCCTTGGGCGGCTGCACCGGTCGGATATCGTCTGGGAAAACGAGTTCGACGTTTTTGAAGAAGCGCTGCGGTATGAGCAGCTGCTGGACGATCCGGGCCGGATGTATCCTGGTTTCCCGGCCCTTAAGCGTAAAGTATTTGCAATGCTGCGGCCCCGGCTGGAGGAGCTGGGATGGGAGCGGCGCCCTTGTCATAACGACCTGGTCGCAGCCAATCTGGTCAAAAACAGCGTGACCGGCCGGATGTATCTGATTGACTGGGAGTATTCCGGGACCAACGATCCGATGTTTGATATCGCGGCACTGTTTTTGGAAAACGATTTTTCTGCTGAAGATGAAGAACTCTTTTTCCATTATTATTATGGTGACCGTCCGCAGCCGGCTGCTTCCCGGGAGAAGATCCTGCTGTTCAAAATTTTGCAGGACTACCTGTGGAGTACCTGGACAGTTCTGAAAGNNATCCCGCGGGGACAATTTCGGTACCTATGGACTGGACCGCTTTACCCGTGCACAGAAGAATATTGACCTTTGGGAAAAACGTTTTTAAAATTACTGCAATCGACAGGAGAAGAGAATCATGCAAAAGAAAAATGCACCTCCTCAGAAAAAACAACAGATCGACTGGGGCATCACCATCTTTCCGCTGACTGCAATTGCAGCACTGGCTATTTATTTGGTGCTGCGTCCTCAGCAGGCCGAAGCAGCTATTGCTGCATTGCGGAATATCCTGGTCAATGACCTCGGCAGCATTTATATGATTTTTGGATTGGGTGTTTTGGTGCTGTCGATCGGCATATCCCTGTCCAAATATGGAAATATCCGTCTTGGAAAACTGGAAAAACCCCGTTATTCGACCTTTACCTGGGGCGCGATGATTTTTACATCGACAATGGCGGCAGATATTCTCTACTGGTCGCTGTGTGAATGGAGCTATTATTACAGTGAAATGCCGTTTGCGATGGAAGGGATGACGCTTGCCCAGAAGCAGGACTGGTCATCTTCCTATCCATTGTTCCATTGGGGGCCGATTCCATGGGCTTTCTACATCCTTCCGGCGGCTGCTTACGGGTATATGATGCACGTAAAAAAATCCCCCCGTCAGCGGATGAGTGAAGCCTGCCGCCCGATACTGGGCGACCGTGTGGACGGAAAGCTCGGCAAGGCCATCGACCTGTTTGCCATTATTGGCCTGCTGGCGGCGACTGCTACCACTTTCAGCACGGCAACCCCGCTGCTTTCTGGTGCGTTGGCTGAAGTAACCGGTCTTGCAGAGAGCAACCTTCTGTCTATTTTTGTGCTGATCTTTATTGCGGTGGTTTTTACGCTGGCGGTTATGTTTGGCATGAAAGGTATTTCCAAGCTCTCCAACATCTGTATCGGCCTTTTCTTTGCGCTGATGGCGATTTTCCTTTTCTGCGGCCCGACCAAGTACATCATTGAGACCGGCATCACCGCAATTGGAAATGTTGTCCAGAACTTTGTCTCCATGTCCACCTGGATGGACCCGCTGCGGCTGTCCGGTGACGGCGTTGCCGGCTTCCCGCAGAATTGGACGATCTTTTACTGGGCTTACTGGATCAGCTGGTCGGTTGCGACCCCCTTCTTTATCGGCAAGATCAGTGAAGGGCGTACCATCCGTCAGACTATTTTGGGTGCCTATGTGGCCGGTGTATCGGCAACCTTCCTTTCCTTTATTGTCTTTGGCAACTTTGGACTGCATTTGCAGGTCACCGGCGAAGCGGATATTGCTTCGCTGATTCTGGAGCAGAGTCCCTCGAGTGCAATTCTGACCATCTTTGAGCATCTGCCGGTTCCGGGTGTGGCACTGGTGCTGCTGGTATTGGCAATGGTTGCGTTTTATGCTTCGACCTTTGATGCGCTGACGATGGTCATTGCCTCCTATTCGGTCAAGAATATCGGGGAGGATGAAGAACCTGGCAAGAAACTGCGTGTCTTCTGGAGCATCGTGTTTATTGTTCTGCCGATTGCATTGCTGTTCAACCAGTCGACCTTGTCGATGCTGCAAACGCTCTAAATCTGTGCGGCTTTTCCGATTATGATCATTATTGCGGTGATCATTGCAGGCTTTATCCGAAATCTCCGCCGCAGCCAGGTGACAATGGATGGCTCAGGGGCGGAAGAACATTCCGGGGTGCTGCCGCAGCAGAAAAACGAAGACTGAGCAGTTATTTCCGGTTTTGCATATTGTATTTTTGGGCAGCAGACTTTTACCGGTCTGCTGCCCGTTTTTGGTTGTCCGGCCGAAAAAATAAAAATTTTTGCCGCCCTGCAACTTTTTCCCCGGCCGCTCCGTCTAATATATGACGGATGAGAAAGGAGGCGCTTCCATGAAGTCCGCTATGCTGCAGCAAAAAGTTGAAGATGAGATCTTGCAGTCCTATCAGTCGCTTTACCGGTTGGCATACAGCTATGTAAAAAACCCGGACGACGCTATGGACATCGTGCAGGAAAGTGCGTATAAAGCAATTCTGCATTCGGATGAAATGCGCAATCAGGACACAATTAAAGGCTGGCTTTGCCGTATCGTAGTCAATACAGCACTCGATCTGCTGCGCCGGCGGTCCAGGGAACCTTCTGTCGATGAGATCCCGGAAACCGGCCAGGAAGATCACTACGAGGATACCGATGTACTGCGGGCGCTTGACATTCTGGATGAGCGGGAAAAAACGGTAGTAATGCTTCGTTATTTCGAAGATTTGAAACTATCTGAAATTGTACAGATTACGGGAGAAAATCTGAATACAGTAAAAAGCATTCTCTATCGGAGCTTACGCAAACTGAAAGTCAAGTTAACTGAAGGAGGATCTCTATGAAAAATATAGATTTGCAGGATATCAATGATATGCAAGATATGAGGAATGAATATGATTGTATACCTGTGCCGGAAGAGCTGGAATCAAAAGTCCGTGCTGCTATCCAGAAGGCCAGGCTCCAAAAAAGAAAGGAGAACAGTTGGATTATGAAAACACGTAAAATTGTCGTAGGCGTCGGTGCAACCGCAGCAGCTTTTATGGTAGGTATTACCGGGCTTGCAAACTCCAATGCAAGCATTGCCAGTGCAATGGAACAGATTCCGGTACTCGGTGCGATTACTCGTGTTGTGACATTCCGTACTTATGAGGATGAAACCGGCGGAGCGTCTGCCCACATTGAGGTTCCTCAGGTTGAAGGCGGAGAAGCGGTCAACGATGCGATCAAGGAATATACCAATACCATTATTGCTCAGTATGAAAAGGATGTAAAGCTGTATGATCATGACGAATCACTTGGTGAGACCGATCATTATTCGCTGGACATCTCTTATGAGACTGTTACCGACAATGAAAAGGTATTTGGCCTTCGTCTGAATCAGACCCAGATTATGGCAAGCGGATACGAAACCGTCGTTATCTATAACGTGGATAAATCCACTGGCAAGATTATGAGCTTGGGCGATCTGTTCCAGAAGGACAGCAATTATCTGGATGTACTCACACAGAATATTCAGCAGCAGATGCGTGATCAGATGCAGGCAGATGAAAGTGTCTATTATTGGCTGGATGATGAAGTAGAAGACTGGAATTTCAAACAGCTTTCCGAAAATGCCACCTTCTATATCAATAAAGATGGCAACCTGGTTATTGTTTTCAACGAGGGCGACGTCGCTCCGATGTATATGGGCATTTGTGAGTTCGTTATTCCCTCTGATGTTACAAGTGAGATTGCGCTGCCGGGCTATCTCGGATGAGCGTTATCAAGTAAGGAAAAATCCG
Source organism: Ruminococcaceae bacterium UBA1448 (assembly GCA_002329405.1). GTDB lineage: Bacteria > Bacillota > Clostridia > Oscillospirales > Ruminococcaceae > Faecivivens. Next base: position 15,819 of record DCTE01000183.1, read on the forward strand.
CGCGTCCCTTTATGGGTCGCGCGGATTTTTTATCGGATAAACATGTTAAGTGGTTATTTATTTGTTGGCGTTAAACAGTCCGACAAAAGCATCCACAGGAGAAACACCCTTGAAGGTGCTTTCACCCGCCATCTTTTCAACCAGCGTTTCAACAACGATATCCTCAGAGGTATAGGCGTTGATGTAGGTCGGGATGCGAGGTGCATCCAGCAGGTGATAGGGATTATCAATCGAAACCATCATGGTCGGCACATCATGGATCATCTGCGGAACGGTGCCACGCTTTCCAGGCCAGGTAATGCGGGCGGCACTGTCCGAACCATTGGTCTCAATATTGCAGAAGTAGACGATAACATCATACTTCTTTTTAAATTCTTCAATCTTCATCTTGGCGATATCTGCGTTTTCATCCTCGGGATCGTAAAGGGTGACATTAAACCCTTTTTCCTCCAGTTTCTGGACAAACAGTTTGCCGTAATCGCCGCGGGTATTGTGGTAGCCGGGTTTGTCGCCGATGACAACTACATACAGGTTTTTCTGCTTGTTGACATCAAGCGGCATCAGATGCTGGGTATCCTTGACCAGCGTAATGCCCTTGTCGGCAATTTCTTTTGCCAGTGCATGTCCTTCGCCTTTCTCAAAGATTTCCAGTGCTTCTACCGGCGGTACAAGCGTTCCATTGGCTTTCTTGGTGTGCAGCTGCATCTTTGCCTTCAGACCGAGAATGCGCGCCAGCGCGTCATCCAGCCGCTCCATCGTGAGGATACCGTCTTCGATACCTTTCTTCATGTAGTTGAAATCCTCTTCCATATCGCGCGAGAAGAGGAAGATATCGGCACCGTTTGCAATCGACATCGGGACGGCTTTGCTTCTCGGAACGACTTCGATGAAGCCGCCCATGCTGGTTGCGTCGGTAATGATCAGGCCGTTAAAGCCCATCTTTCCACGCAGCAGTTTATTATGCAGGTCAGCGTTGAGCGAGCCGGGCAGAATGTCTTCATCCTTGACATCTGGATTGTAGAAGCGGGAGTAGGAGGGCAGCAGGATATGGGCACTCATCAGCGTTTCGATGCCGTCGTCAATCATGCCCTGATAGACCTTGCCATAGCTGGCGTCCCATTCTTCCATGCTCAGTGAGTTGATGGAGGCGAGGAAGTGCTGGTCACGTCCATCGACACCGTCGCCGGGCCAGTGCTTAACACAGGGAATCAGGCCGCCGTCCCGCATGCCGCGTGCAATTGAGCGGGCAAACTTCAGGACGTTGTCCGGGTTGGAACCAAAGGAGCGCACATTGGTGATCGGATTCAGGGGGTTATAGTCGATATCGACAACCGGGCCAAAGTTCCAGTTGGTACCGACTGCCGCACATTCCTTTGCACAGATCAGGCCGGTCTTGTAGGCCAGTTCAGGGTCTCCGGTCGCACCAATCTCCATCTGGTGGCCGCATGCAGTGCCGTCCATGATCATATTGCTTGCGCCGCGGTCGAGGTCACCCGCAATAAACATTGGAATCTCATAGTATTCCTGGAAACCTTTAATCTTTTCGCGGATGTCTTTGGAGACGGCGCCGCGCAGCAGGAAGCCGCAGGGTTTCAGGTGGATTTTTTCCAGCCGTTCGATGGTACCTTCTGCCGTTTCATTGGCAGGGCTGTTGAAGAGAAACAGCTGACCGACTTTATCGTTCAGGCTCATTCCCTCAATGGTTTTTTCTACCCAGGCGATCTGTTCATCGTCCAGATAGAAAGGTTTTGCACGCAGATCTACTCTTAAGCTCACAAAAAACATCCTTTCTTTCCAGAATTTGCTCTGATGATCAATATAATTATAGCATTTCTGACGGAATGGGTCAATCAATTTGCTACAACAACTCCAGAAAGTGATAAAATATATCCAAATTCTGATAGTCGGATAAATAAAATGGAGGACAGCCATCAGCTGTCCTCCGCAGAAAGGTTATTCGTCTTTATTTGTGGTGATTTTATTCAGAGCACCAATTGCAACTGCAATGACTGCCATGACCACGAAAACGCCTGCCATGCCCTGTACCAGGATTTTCAGGCTGTCCAAAAACAGAGGAAAGTTCATCAGAAAGCTCCTTTCTTTAGCGGGCAACGAGGTTGAGGATCATACCGCCTGCAATAACGCTGGCAATCTGGCCGCCGACATTGACACCGGCTGCCTGCATCAGCAGGTAGTTTTCCTTGTCTTCCTTGAGTGCCATCTTGCTAATGACGCGGCTGCTCATCGGGAAAGCAGAGATGCCGCAGGCACCGATCATCGGATTGATCTTTTTGCCTTCCGGCAGGAAAATGTTGATGATCTTGGCAAAGACGACGCCGCCGAAGGTGTCGAAAATGAAAGCGAGCAGGCCCAGTGCCATGATCAGCAGGGTCTGGGGGTTGAGGAACTGGTCAGCCTGCATCTGGCTGGCGATGGTAATGCCGAGGAAGATAGTGATCAGGTTTGCCAGGACATTCTGCGCAGTCTGGGACAGCGAGTCCAGTACGCCGCATTCACGCAGCAGGTTGCCAAACATCAGGAAACCAACCAGCGCAAC
>DCTE01000183.1:18402-22676 GCA_002329405.1 Ruminococcaceae bacterium UBA1448
GATAACCGGCGGCTGAATGATCGGGACCAGTGCCATATAACTGTAGGCCGCGACCATGATTGCACCGGTATATTTGCTGTTGAAATACTGGCTGACAAAGATAGCGGTCGGTCCGTCCGCAGCACCGATGACACCGATCGAAGCGGCGTCCTGGATGCTAAAGCCGAACAGACATGCCAGGCTCATGACGGCGAATACGCCCAGCTGAGCGGCCGCGCCAAAGATCAGCAGATAGGGGCTTTGCAGCAGCGGTCCAAAGTCAATCATCGCGCCGATGCCGATAAACAGCAGCAGAGGGAAAAGTTCATTGGCGATACCCGCGTCGTACAGGACGTTGAGTACACCAATTTCGTTCCCCTGGGTAATGGCGCCCGAGTTGGGGAGGTTGACCAGGATAGCGCCGAAGCCCATCGGCAGCAGCAGACTTGGTTCCATATCCTTCTTGATCGCAAGAAAGATCAGAACGCCGCCGATGATCCACATGATCACCAGTTTCAGATCCAGCTGCAAAAGGTTTCCAAAGATTGCTTGCATGGTTTTGGATTCATCCTTTCGTTTTGTTGGTGAGTGTCGGGGATAACAAAAAAGCAAGGCCTGTCCGCACAACCGTGCAGAAAAGTCTTGCCCATCTAAAGCGGCTGCGGGAAACTGACCGATACTGGTACAGCTTCCGTCCTGACGCATGCCGCCAGTCAGTTTTGTTCAAACGACCGGCTACTCCCTTTTCAATATGTTTATTATAGCATATCCATTTTGCTCCGTCAAATCCTTTCAGACAGAAAAAGGAAATTTTTTTGTCATATCATTTTGTCGGAGAAGACGTACGGTTTGCGCGGCGCCGGTCATTTTGACTGTCAGAATAATAGGCGCGTTTATTCTGATACATATGCTCATCCATCTGTCGCAGAAAGCCGTCAATACTCTCATTTCCCGGTTGGAAAATTGCGCTGCCCATCGAAAGACTGATGCGGTATGGGCGGTTGCCGGTATCATTCAATTGTTCAACTTTTTGGCAGATCCTGTGGATAATCACATCAATCTCCTGTTTTTGATGGATGGTCAGAATGACGATAAATTCATCCCCACCATATCGGACAGCGAATTGGTCGCCGGACAGAACATCCATCAGGCATTGCCCAACAATTCGCAGTGCGGTATCTCCCTCAGAATGTCCGTAGACATCGTTGATCTCCTTAAAAGCATTGATATCCATCATAATGCCGGCAATCAGTTTTTCATTGCTGGATTTTTGCTGCATGTAATTCAGATAACGGGTCAGATATTCCCGATTGTACAGTTTAGTCAGAGAATCCAGCATCGAAGCCTCATTTTGCAGATTAATATACAGAGATATCAGTCCAAAAGATACCGATACCCAAATGAGTGCAATACCGTAATATAACATCTGAAACAGACTGCCGATAAAAACAGGTGTCAAAAATACAATAACCGGCATAAACAGATACTTTCCAATCTTTTTGTGGAAGATGAAAACCATGATTGCACCAGTCATCAGATAACCATAGGTCACCAGATAGGAAATAATTGCCAGTGGTGTCCGCTGATAGATATTATCAGGCGCAACGGTAAAGAAGATATCAATAAAAATATTCAAAATTCCCATCAGGCTGACTATCGCTGCCGGGATTGCAACATAAGGATAGATCTTTTTGAGACGATCCACCTGTCCAAATAGTTTATAGTCGACGTAGACTGTCCACAGAAATGAAAAGAGACTGTTGGTTACAAAAATCAGTGCATTCAGTATCCGGTTTAAAAAGATGGCGCCCATGAATAGATGGCCGTCGATCCAGAATGTCAGGGTTTCGACAATGCACAACGTTAATGTGAGATTGCACATGATAAAATAAATTTTTTCATCCAAAAAAACATTTCGTGTTTTTTGAGGATTGCTGAGAATCAGTGTGAGCATTAATCCGGCCCCAAGGCCGTTTGCAACCAACACTGCAGGCAGATTGATCAAAAAATCACCAAACTTTCAATATGGATTTGAAATTAAAAAAAGATCAAAGAAATGACTTATTTCTCTTAACATTGTTATTATACAATATCGGCATTCAGAAATCAATTCTTCTGCAAAGAAAAAACAGTACTGTGTTTTCTTACAATAATATTCTATTTGCTTCACATTTTGCATATTGCACAATTATTTTCAATTTATTAAAATATATTTCCTCCATTCGATTTACTTTCAGAAATCAAAGTGGTATAATATAAGCAGGAGTAGTATTGATGGAAAAAACCGCATTTTTTCAATACATGCGTCCGACCTAAGCGGCAATTGGTTTAAATATTGCCCTCCGACTCACAGAAAGGAGTGGTCGGGTCTATGCAAATTATGTACAAAATCGAAATCCATACTCCGTTTGGCATTTGTCCTGGCTGGATGATGATTCAAACGGAAAACAACGATGCAGTGGACGGATATCTGGCGGTTTTAAATCAGATTCAACCGTTTTTCGGGCATGTGGAAGCAAGTGGGCGGTTGACGCTCAGCTGCAAGCTGGCGACGCGGGCGCAGAAATACAATGTTGTATTGTCTGGGCATGCTGATCCAAACAGGGTAGAGATGGGAGTTTGTGAACAGCACGGCCGTTTTGATTATCTTGTGGTGGGAAGCGGAGATACGCGTCGGGTAACCATTGAGCAGTAAATCACGACAAACAGCCGTTTTTCAGGTCGATTTGGACTTGAAAAACGGCCGTTGCATTTTATAACCGTTTGATTTGACAAAATATTTTAACTGGTCCACAATAAAATAATTGTAGTACTTTGAAAGGAGATGCTGGTATGTTTGTTTATTTCCCCAGCTGCAATTTTACCCGTACATTTCCCAATACCTCTTTGGCGGCCAAAGAATTTATGCAAAAACAGGGTGTTCGAATTGAAGGATGCTGTCGTCCGGGACATAAAAACCTGACAGCCGGTGAACAGGCATTGGTGGTATGCCAGACTTGTACGCTGTTGATTGGAGAGCGACGACCGGATATTCCGATGGAAAGTGCCTGGGAGTATTTGGACAGCCTGGATATTGACTGGCCAGATTATCATGGCGAAGAAATTACGGTTCAGGACTGCTGGCGTGCCAGAGACAATAACTCCTTACATGCCGCTGTCCGCAGTCTTTTGAAAAAAATGAACTTTTCGGTGGTTGAGCTTGAAAAGAACCGCCGCGATGCTGATTTTGACGGTGAATGGCTGTACCGTCCTTCTGCGCCTGCCAATATGAAAATGGCACCCCGGTCTTTTGAAGCGATACAGCCGTATATCCAGCTGAAATCTTCCGAAGAAGCGCAGGCCCTGATGCAGGCGCACGCCGCTCAGATTAAGACAGAACGGGTTGTTGATTATTGTACCGCCTGCCATACCGGTTTGCTGCACGGTGGTGCGAATGCTGTCAGCCTGATGGAACTGCTGATGGGAACGGAAGGATAACAGAGTGAATAAAACAGCCCTTGCTCTACGATAAAGCAAGGGCTGTAATATTGAGCAAGATGGCTTTAGCCAAGGGTAATCCCCGGAATATTCGGGAGTTCTCCTGCACCGGACAGCAGTTCTGCTGAACCACTTGTACCAGTGATAATGCTGGTCAGTATTTTATCATCAGTACGCAGTGTGTACAACTGCAAATAAGAACCATCTTCCGCTGTCCAGTAGCTGCCGACCCGGCCGTTTGCTGAATCATTGACCAGAGTGAGAAACTCATCCTGCGGCAGGGAAGCCTCGCCGTACGCCTGGTAGCAGTCATCAGCCAACTTTTCGATCATTGGAGCAAATTCTTCTGGTTGAGTCGTACAGTTATAAACAGTCATATATAAAGCATCGGCATCATCAAAACCGAAATTGACCGACCATTCCAGATCGTACAGCTGTCTTTTGGCAACCGGGTTAATGGAACGGTAATTATTTGATTCAACGACAGTATTCCGCCATTCTTCAAACTGGTCACTCTCCGGGTCCATTTTTTCATCGTAATATTGCTTAAATACTGTTTGATAATCGGTTCCAAACGGGAGATCTTCAGAATAAAACGAACCGTTATCTTTTAACTGTGCGATTTGAATTTTTTGTGCTTGTTGGTTCTGGCATCCGCCTAACAGCAAACAGACACCCAATACTCCGAACAAGCAAAAAGTTTGTCGGATAGTCATGGCTGCTCCCCCTTTTCATTACATTTGACAGAGGCAGATATTATATACATCTAAGGAACAGCTGTCATTACATTTCATATAATAAATGGTTTTGGTACGTAG
>DCTE01000186.1 GCA_002329405.1 Ruminococcaceae bacterium UBA1448
TCTGGACGTCCATACCGCTTCTAAGCGTGACAGAACCGGTCGACATACCGTCCAGTGTCATCGTGATATCCTTCATCGTGGAGGTACCGGTGTTCTGGACATGGATGGTCAGCGAGGTATTGCCGTTATAAGACAGGGTGGAGCTGCCCAGTTCATAGCCAGTGATCACCAGTTTTCCGTTGGACTTGATATCATCCGACGCACGAAGCCGGACGGAAAAGGTGGTTGTCTCCTTGACCTGCTGCCCGTCATAGGAAAATGCGGACTCAACGGTAATCGGGGCCACCGAATCGGTTACATCTGATTTTGCAGAAACGCGACAGCTGATAGAAGCAGAACCCTTTTTGAAATTGACCGTCTGGGTAGCTGCGGCCGATTCAAGATAAAGGCCTTCTGGCATGGTCAGGGTGACCTGCGCGGAACCAACAACAGAAGTCGCGTTCAGCGGAATCAGAATATCCTTGCTTTCNNGCCTTCCGCACCGGCGTTAATCGGAATCAGAATATCCTTGCTTTCACCTGCCTTGATCTCCGGCATGAAGGCGTTCTTGGATACGGTGATCTGATTGCCGATTAACGCCGGTGCGGAAGGCTCACTGCTACTACCATCATCAGGTAATTGAGGATTATAAATCCGTACCGAATAAGACATTGATTCTGTGACATATGTACCGTCAGTATCTTTATAAATCAAAGAAATACTAATTGGAACAATGCCACTGGTTGCTTTTTCATCAGCTTCAACATAAAAACTAATAAGATTTTTGGGTTCTGTACGATTACATGGTTGTATTACAACATTTTGCGTTGTAGCTGTATTGCGTAAATACAAACCACTAGGCATGGAAATTGTGACTTGTGCATTTGAGTCGGATACTTCTTTTTCATTATAATAAAAGATAGAAATAAGATTCTGACCGCTTCCAGCAACAATTACAGGTACTTTATCTGATGGTGCGATAAAAATTTTATTACCAGCATAATTTACTACATTTGTATCAGATGAATTAACATCATCTGCACCTACATTCAACCCTGGCAGAAAAGTAACCGCCATCGACAAAATAAGCAGAAAGGCGGCTGCAACCGCTTCCCACCGAAACAATATGCTTTTTTTCTCCCCAACGTGCATAGTTCGTTTTATCCTTTCGTTTGTTTTTGCCCCTGCTTACTGTCCGCCAGAGGTTTTTTGCGTTTAGCAGGTGTCTGCGCCGGCTGCGCGTCCGTCTCGGGTTCTTCCCGCGGAACGACCGACACATTTTCGGTATCGCTGACAATCGCTCCGTCCACCAGACGGACAATCCGGTCGGCATACCGCGCGATATCCCCGTCATGGGTGACGATGATCAGCGTCTCATGGTACCGGCGCGCCATCCGCACGATCATTTCCATGACCTCCGTCGTGGTATGGCTGTCCAGGTTTCCGGTCGGCTCGTCGGCAAACACCACCGGCGGCTGCGAGATAAACGCACGCGCAATGCCGACACGCTGCTGCTGGCCGCCCGACATCTGGGACGGCCGGTGCTTCATCCGCCCTTTCAGCCCGACCCGCGCCAGCATTTTCTTTGCTCGCGCCTCCCGTTCCTTCTTGGACACGCCCTTGAAAACCAGCGGCATCGCCACGTTTTCCAGCGCCGTATCCTGCGGCATCAGGTTGTACGACTGGAAGATGAACCCGATGTTTTGACGGCGGAATACCGCAAGCTCCTTTTCACTCATCGCCGTGACTTCCCGTCCGGCGATGATGACATGTCCGCGGGTTGGTTTTTCCAGGCCGGCCATGATGTTGAGCAGGGTCGATTTGCCGCTTCCCGAGGTTCCCAGAATACAGCAGATTTCGCCCTTTCTGATCTGGAGCGATATCTTCCCCAGCGCGACAACCTTTTCGTCCTCAACCTGGTAAACCTTGCGCAGTCCGCGCACCTGTAAAATCACGCTGTCATCCGCCGCTGGTTTGGGCTTCTGTGCAGCAGAAGCCTGACCGGGCGGTCCAGGCGACGGATGCAGACGTTCTTCGACGGCTGACATACTCTTCTCCTCCTTCTTTCTGAATGCAATTGTTCCCCCGGACGCTATTCGGGTATACGCCGGGGTATACGATTATAATACGCCATAGATTGCAAAAAAGTTGCACATTTTTGCCGAAATTGCAAATTTTTTACAAAAAGTGCGTTTTACACAGCTTCCCCCAAAATGCACAAAGCGGCGCACCGCCAACCGGTACGCCGCCCCATCAATCATCAGAGAATGACTTCATGTCCTTCCGCGGCCGAACGGTAGATGCCGTCAAGAATCTTCATCAGCGTGATGCCATCTTCCGCCGGAGATACACATTTTTCTGCCCTTCCCAGGATGCAGTCAACATAATGGTTGATCTCCCCTTCAAACAGCCCGTCAAAATCAAGTGCTGTCGCCGTATCCAGCGTGACATTGGACATGTACCCGTTGAGTTCGGTATACATCTCCAGCGACGGGTCGAGCTTCGCGCCCGCCTTGCTGCCGAACAACTGGATTTTTCCTTCGTCTTCCTTGATGTTCAGCGAAAACGCCGCTTCAATCGAAACCACCGCGCCGTTATCGTAGCGGATCATCGCAGTCGCGAGGTCCTCTACGTCAAAGATTTCATTGGTATGGTCAGATGATGCCTGATAGCCTTTCATCTTGTCCTTGATATTGGGGCGGTTGGCGAGTTTGTGGAAGGTCGCGCCGTATACCGAAACCGGCTTCGGGTTGCCCATCAGGTAGCGGGTCAGGTCGATGACATGTACCCCCAGGTCGATCAGCGGGCCGCCGCCCGATCTCGAACGGTCACCAAACCAGCTTCCGGGAGAACCGTTGCGGCGCAGATAGGTTGCCTTGCCGTAATAGATATCGCCAAAGTAGCCGTTGTCAATGTAGTCTTTCAGAATCTTCGCGTCATTGCCGTACCGGCGGACAAATCCGACCATCAGCAGCTTGCCGTTTTTCTCGGCAGCCTCTTTCATCTTCTCAGCATCCGCCGCACAGGTCGCCATCGGCTTTTCGCACAAGACATGCTTGCCGGCATTCAACGCCATAATCGTGCAGGGTGCGTGCTGGGAATTCCAGGTGCAAACGCTGACCGCGTCGATCTCCGGCAGCTCACGCAGCATCTCGGCTTCATCGGTGTACAGACGGGTGATCCCAAACTTTTCGCCCATCATTTTCAGACGCTTTTCATTGATATCGCAGAATGCGTACAGCTCAACATCCGGGTTGAGGGAGTAACCGTGAATGTGGGAAAGGGAGATATTGCCCACGCCGACAATTGCGATTTTGATTTTGCTCATTGAAATGAACTCCTTCCATCATCAGGCGGCGTGCCACCGGCTCCGCCGCCCCATACTTTCTATAATAGGATTGATCAGCCGATCAGCCCGGTCAAAAACCCGACCGCTTTACGGATATCGGCTTCGGGGTCAGGCCCGACCTCACGTTCAATCGTCAGGAAACCATGGTACCCGATTTCACGCAGCGCCGCAATCCATCCCGGGAAATCGACGTCCCCTTCCCCCAGCGGCAGCTCGGCAAAAGACGGCGACAGCGGGACTTCCGCTTCGGTCAGTCCATAAATTTCTTCCGGTTCCCGCCAGTAGATATGCCGGCCATCCTTTGCGTGGGTATGTACGATATAGTCCTTCAAAATTTTAACCCCTTCGACCGGGTTGTCCTTGACGACCATCACAAGGTTTGCCGGGTCAAAGTTGACCGCAACACCTCTGGAACCCAGGCTGTCCAGGAACTTTCGCAGACGTGCGGCAGGTTCCGGGCCTGTCTCAATGGCAAAATGGGCCTGCATCGAGTCGGCAAACTCCGCCAGTTTCCCGCAGGCCTCCTGCATGATCTGGTAGCGCGGATGGGCGGTATCTTCCGGTACCACGCCGATATGGGTTGTCACAACATCCGTTTCAAGGTCACGCGCCAGTTCCAGAATCCGTTTGGAGCGTTCAATCAGCTCCGGGTTTTTCTCCCGGTTGCCGAATCCCATCCCCAGGTCGCCGCACAGGGCCGATACTTTCAGGCCGTTACTTTTGATCCTGTCCAGCAGTTCCCGTCTGGCAGCGGTATTCAGGTTTTCCGGCGCCATTTCACCTTTGGTCGCGTAAATCTGGATACCCTGTGCCCCTACCTCATGCGCCTTGACCAGTGCCTCATTGAGCGGCAGCCGGAAAGAATCCAGCATAACGCCTATAGATAAATCTGCCATTTCGTCAACATCCTTTCCTATTAAAACAATATCTTTGTCTATTCATATCCTTCCACCCGTTCCGGGAATACCAGCATCACCCTGCATCCCTTCCCCGGCTCGGAATCAAGGCTGATTTTTCCGCCCAGACGGTCCATAATCTCCCGGCATAAATACAGCCCCAGCCCGCTGGAATGCCGTTCTCCGCGTCCATTGAAGCCGGTGTACCCGCGCTCAAACACCCGCGGCTGGTCTTCCTTGCGGATACCGATTCCGGTATCTGCGATCACCAGCATCCCGTTTTCCGACCGGATGCTGACTTTTCCGCCCGGCGGCGTATACTTGACCGCATTGGAAATCACCTGTTCCAGCACGATCAGCAGCCATTTCTCATCGGTTACGACTTCCATCCCGGTCCCGTCAAAGCTGACTGACAGTTTCCCGCCGATAAACAGCCTTGCAAACCGTCTGAGCGTCTTACGAATCAGCGGATCAACTGCCGTTTTGCGGAAGATGTAATCCGTTTCATCCGATTGCAGCCGCATGTACGACAGCACCATCTCGGAATACCCTTCGATTCTGGTCAGTTCCCCAAGCAGCTGGGAACTGGGCGTTTCCTTCTCTGATTGCAGCAAAAGCCGCATCGCCGCAATCGGCGTCTTGATCTGGTGCACCCACAAGGTGTAAAAATCAACCATCGCCGACTGTTTTTCCTCATACTCCCGCCGGTCACGCTGGCGCGCCTCGGCAAGCCGGGTGATCAGCGTCTGGTAGTTTTTCTCGCTCAGGTCGTGCGGTTCCGGCAGCGGCAGCACCTTTTCATTCAGCAGCCTGGGAAGCAATTCCAGCTCCAACTGCCTTTTCCGCCAGCGGACAAACCCTGTCACAAAAAAGTACCCGCCGACAGCGGCCCCGAGCATCGTTGCATAAATCAGCGGCTCCAGCGTAATTCGGTACAGGGCAAATACCAGTGCCTGTACCCCTGTCCAGAGCAGCCATAAGATTAAATCCCGCCTTTTTTCCCACAGATACCGCACAAGCTGCCGCGGCAGTCTGGAGAGATGTTCCCGGCGGGCTGCATCATCATGATTATTCAATCGAATAGCCCATCCCTTTCCGGGTCTGAATCATACCGCCGGCACCAATCGCCGCCAGTTTCTTGCGCAGCCGCGCGACATTGACCGCAAGGGTATTTTCATCCACAAAGGCGTCTGATTCCCACAGCCGGGTCATCAGGTCATCCCGGCTGACTACGCCCGGGCGGTTTTCCATCAGCATCTGCAATATTTTCAGTTCATTTCTCGTCAGTTCGGTCTGTTTTCCCTGACAGTAAGCCTTTCCCTCGGTGAGGTTGAGCATCAGTTCCCCGGCACTCAGCACACGGCTGGAACCGGCAAAATCATAGCTCCGCCGCAGCATCGCCTGCACCTTTGCCGTCAGTACCCCCAGATCAAACGGCTTTGCGATAAAATCATCGCCGCCCATGTTGATCGCCGTTACAATGTTCATATTGTCTGCCGCCGACGAAATAAAAATCACCGGCACTTTTGAAAAACGCCTTATTTCTCCGCACCAGTAAAATCCACTGTAAAACGGCAGCGTAATATCCATCAGCACAAGCTGTGGCTCATATTCATGAAACTGCGCCAGCACCCGCTCAAAGTCGGTCACCAGTTTGACATCCAGTCCCCAACGTGACAGCTGGCTCGCGATGACATCAGCAATCACCCGGTCATCTTCCACAACCAGTATCCGATAATCCAACAACATTCCTCCATTTCCTCTGACATGGTATCATAATATTCACCCAATTGCAAGTGCATTTTGTGTAAATTTCTCAATCTGTCTGGTTTGTTTTTTCCGCTTCCAGCATATTGGGCCATACCCATTCGACAAGGCTGTCCGGGTACACTTGATCCAGAAAACTGCCGATTGCCGTCGGCCGGGCGGTCCCGTCCTGGCGCTGGGTATACCGTCCGATTGCCAGACCGGAAAGCAGCGCATTCATGACCATCAGCCCGGTCAGTACCCAGGTCAGGATGGTCCCTGTCAGCACCGGTATCCGTTCAATCAGCCCGGACAGCCGCGGATAGAGAATCTGTATCCATACAACCGCCAATACACCCCAGAAAAACATATACAGTACGTTAGTCCTTCCGCCGATGTTCAGCGGCATATGGCTGTAATCCCAGAATACCTTCCCGAAGACAATCTCGGTAAAAACGCTGCACGCATATTCATACGCACCGCCCAGCAGAAACCCGCCCAAAAAAACATATCTGTCCCCTTTTTTGGCCAGCGGGCTGAGTACAACTGTCAATACAACTGCGCCAAGTCCCCACACGATCGAAAACGGCCCGTACAATACACTTGACCTGCTCATCCAGATTCCAGCCGTAAACCGGACAAAGAACGTCTCAATGATATCCCCCAGCAGCGAACAGATCAAAAATACCCAGAACATCTTCGTCAGTGTCAGCCCGGACGCAAATACCATCTCTTTTGCCACTGTCCCGTCAATATCCAGTACCGGCGGATAAGCGTCCTGCAAACGGATATGGATTCGGGCATTGAGTTTCTGACCAAAGCTGTTGGCACTTCGGCGCAGCTGGCGGGTCAGCTCATCGGTCAGCAGTTCTCCCCTGCGGTCTTTCCGCAATGACCAGACAACGGTAAACACATCCAGCACAAATATGGCAGATAGTAAAATAACCACAATCAGCATCACTATATCCGGCATCATATGATACAGGATAAAGGCAAGCGGCTGCAAAAATTCCAGTGCCACCATGGCACCCAGTCCCCAAACCAGCGAATAAACTGCACCCGGCAACGAACCCAGCATCTCACGTTTTTCGACATCCCACATCCTTCGTCCGGTCGTCCGCTCGGCAATCCGGGTCGAAATGATCTCCACCACATTGGCAAAGATCATGCAGGCGATAAATTGAATCAGATAATTTCCATGCAGCGAACCCAAAAACACCAGTATCAACACCATTGTAATACCATACGATGGGCATACCGGGCCGGATAACATACCGGGGTCAATAAATCGCCTGCGTCTGACTGACATGACGGCAACTTCCAGACACCACCCCAGAAAGCTGTATAAAAAAAAGTAGCTGATCAATTCAGTAAACGTATAATACATAATCGTCCTTTCTGAACAAAGTAAGTTGTCTCACCTTATTCCCTGGCTCACCAGTTTGATTCCAGTGTATCACACCGCCCATAAAAAGGCAACCACTGCCTGAAAATTTTGTCGACAATGCGTTTAAGGCGGATACCCTGCAAGGTATCCGCCCTCATCCTTTTACCTGGTCATCCGACAATCTGCCAGCATCATACCTGCATTCCGCAGGAACTGAACAACATCCAGACCGCTCCTGCCAACATCATCAGGATAACCGCTGAAACACGTTTCATCCTGCATCCTCCCTCTTCTTACATACCCGGATGCCACTCCGCCAGTTCTCTGCGGCGCATCAGTGCGGGCAAAACGATGATGAGTGCCGCGGCAGCCGCTGCAACTCCAACCAGCCATTTAAGAAGTTTCATATTCTGATTCCGTCCTTTCTTCTGTTACCGTCCAATCGGTTTGACAGCCGGGTGCCGGCTGTAATCGCCGACAATCTTATAATAAGTCCGCGCCGTCAGCAGATAAACAACTACATATACCACCGCAAAAATCATAAAGGTGATGATGACGCACAGGGCAAACAGCCCGGTATTTTTCAGGGCGAATAATTGCATCATCCGCGAAACCATCGGGAACGCCACCAGAACATGCACACCGGATACCAGCAGCGGCAGGAAAAAGACCATCAGCACCTGTGTTCCAATACTCTTCTTGACGGTACGTGCATCCATACCGACCTTCTGCATGATCACAAAGCGTTCCCGGTCGTCATATCCTTCCGATACCTGTTTATAGTAGATAATCAGCACCGCCGCCATTGTGAACACCAGTCCAAGCAATATCCCCAAAAACAGAAAACTTCCGTACATCGAATACATTTCGTCTAAATTCAGCTGACGGCTGTCAACCCGATAACCGAAAAAGCTGTTTTCACGCATCAGTTCATCCAGTCTGGACACGACCTTCTCATATACCGCAAGTCTGGTATCTGCATCCTCATCCATTTCGATTCCCACGGTATACAGCATCCGACTGGCACTTTTTCCATATATTTCGTTTTGATGCTCGTACATCGCATCAATGATTGATTGATCGGCGACGACTAGATACTGACTATTGTTCATTGAAATAAGCGCATCCCAGTTACTGAGCGGAAAATCCGTCAGATTTTCCACTACTTTAAACTGGAACTGGTCAACTTTGACACTGTCTAAGCTAATTTCCATATTGTTGCAGGAAAGTACCTCTCCATCCGCCAGTGTGACCGACTGTCCAGTCAGCTTGTTATAATCTTCCACAGTAATCAGTCCCAGTCCAACCACCGAACCATCAGGTGAACTATTGGCCTGCTGAACTGTATATTTGCCATTTTCTTTCATCAGTACTGTAAATTCCAGATGGGTATAATCCTTGATACTGGTTGGCTCTACCATCTCCTGCACAGAGTCAACCGTTTTGCTGTAGACGTTGCTGACCATCTCTTCCGAAGCCAGTTCTCCGGTATCATAATCGCTCAAATAAAGAGATGCCTCTACTTCATAGGGATATTGCACCCGGATGATATCTGAAAGACCGGTATACAAACTGACGGTTGTAGATATTGTCACCAGCACCATCGTTGACAGGATGCAGATATTGGCCATACCGACCGCGTTCTGTTTCATCCGGTAGATCAGCCCGGAAATCGCTGTAAACGGTCCAACACGGTAATACAGCCGCTTGTTTTTCCGCAGCAATTTTAAAATCACAATGCTTCCGGCAGTAAACAACGAAAAGGTACCAAAGATAACCAGCAAGACCGCTACAAAAAACAGCACCAGTGCCGATACCGGGTCTTTTACCGAAAGCGCCAGCGCATACCCTCCGCCCAGCGTTGCAATTCCAAACAGGGTCAGCAGTATCCGACCTTTTGGCTCCTTCTCCCCTTTTGAAACCGCGTGCAGCAGTTCAATCGGGCTGGAACGCAATACATGGAAGACATTGACCGCCAGGCAGATCAGGAAAATTACACCAAACTGTATTGTCGTCATCACAATACCCGGCAGGCTGATGGTAAATCCCATCGGCACCCCGAACCGCAAAATCTGCGCCAGTATCAGCAGCGTCAGCTTGGAAAACAGCATTCCGGCTGCAAGACCTGCCAGAATACATCCAGCTCCCAGCAGCACCGTTTCAAACAGCATCAGGATCGCAATATGCCGCTTTTCCATTCCCAGGATATTGTACAGCCCCAGTTCCCGCCGCCGCCTTTTGATGATAAAGGAATTGGCGTAACAGATGATGAAAACCGAAAAGATTGATAATACAAAAATTCCCAGCCCCATCATCACCTGCACATACTCCGCTCCCCGCTCAAAGGTCAGCGTCTTATTGGTCGCGATATCGCTCATGATATAATACATCGCGGCCGTTCCGATACAGCAAAGGCTGTACGGCAGATAAAACCGGCGGTTGCTCACCAGATTCTGCACCGCCATCTTGATATAAAGACAAAGTCTGCGCATCAGAGTTCCTTCCCTCCTGACGTTTTTCCATCCTCTCGGGAAGTCGAGCCGACCAACGTCAATGTGTCCGAAATCCGTGCAAACATTTCCTCGCTGGAAAGCTGACCGCGATAAAGCTGATGATAAACCTCACCGTCCCGCAAAAACAGCACCCTTCCTGCTCTGGACGCCGCACGAACCGAATGGGTGACCATGACAATCGTCTGACCCGACTGGTTGATCTTCTCAAACAGCCGCAGCAGTGAATCGGTCGCGCGGGAATCCAGCGCACCGGTCGGTTCGTCCGCCAGAATCAGCTGCGGATTGGTAATCAGTGCGCGGGCAACAGCTGCACGCTGTTTCTGACCGCCGGATACCTCATATGGGTACTTTTTGACCAGATCGGCAATCCCGAGCATTTCGACAATCGGAATCAGCCGCTCTTCCATCTCGCGGTATTTGACGCCCTGCAAAACCAGCGGCAGCAGGATATTGTCCTGCAAAGTAAAGGTATCCAGCAGGTTGAAGTCCTGAAAAACAAACCCCAGATTATCCCGTCTGAAGGCCGACAGCTGACGTTCCGGCAGGGAAGAAAGCTCCACGCCATTGAGATCCACCCTCCCGGAGGTCGGCCGGTCAAGGGCCGCAAGGATATTCAGCAGCGTTGTTTTACCGGAGCCGGATTCGCCCATAATGGCGACATATTCTCCCTCTTCTACCGAAAAGTTTACGTTATGCAGTGCCTCGACCTGGTTCCCTCCCAGCCGGGTCACATATATTTTTTGCAGATGACTGATTGTAAGCAATGCCACGCGGCACCCTTCCTTTCCAAGCCACCGTCCGAAACGGTGACTTTCAAAACTGTTTTTTCGGGCTTTCCCTTACCCGTATCTGTATTATACCAGACATTGGGCGCGGCCGCCATCGAACCAGCTTACAAAAAAGCCCCGGTTCCTTACAGTTTTGTAAGAGAGAAAAAGCGGCCCCGTTTCCGGAACCGCCTTACATACGATCAGGATGAAATCAGTTTTCTTCAGCAAGTGCCTGCAAATAGACCGCAATCTCCATCCGCAGCGCATCCATCAGCCCGCGTTCATCAATCTGGAAATGGCAGTTGTGGTGCGGCGTCGAGGTGATCGGACGCTCCGGGTCGGCAACGCCGACATGGAAAAACGCGCCCGGTTTTTCCAGCTCATAAAAGGAAAAGTCCTCTGCTCCCATCGACAGTTTTTTGGGGGCAATCTCAAACCCCAGCGCCTCTGCCGCTTTATGTACAATCCCGACTTCCCGCTCGGAATGAACACAGGATGGGAACCCGAACAGCAGCTGGGCGTCGCATTCCAGACCATAAGCAGCGCAGATACCTTCACTGATCCGCTTGATCTCGGCAAAAATCGTATCCATCGCTTCATTGCCGAGCGCCCTTGTATCGCCGCTGACCCATGCGTCATCCGGGATAACATTTAAGTACTTCGGATCGCCGCCGCGAATCGAGGTGACTGACAGTACCGCAACAGTGCTTGGTGCCAGCTTTTCCGGCCGAAGCGTCGTCAGTGCTGTACCGACCGCACAGGCAACCGGCAAAGGATTCAGTGCCTTGTCCGGCGAAGAAGAGTGACCGCCTTTGCCGATGATATGGATATTGAACTCACTGCACGCACCCGAAGCAGGCCCTGCAAAACAATCTACTGTTCCCAGCGGATGGGCAGATGCAACATGACAGCCGAAAATATAGTCAACATCCTTCATGACGCCTTCCTGACAGAGGGTGACCGCACCGCCGGGAAATTTTTCCTCAGCTGGCTGGAAGATAAACTTGACTTTTCCTTTGAGGATATCGCGGTTTTTATTCATCAAATCCGCCAGGCAGAGCAATATCGCCGCGTGGCAGTCATGCCCGCAGGCGTGCATGACCCCCGGAACAGTTGAACGGTAGGGCAAATCGTTGTCTTCATCAACCGGCAGCGCGTCAATATCCGCACGGAAAGCAATCGTCGGGCCGGGTATACCGCTGTCAATTACGCCGACGACCGCATTGCCGCTGTAGCCGGGTTCTTCCGCAACCCCTGACTGGGCGAGGTGCTCCCGGATAAAGGCCACCGTCCCGAATTCCTCAAAAGACAGTTCGGGATGGGCATGCAGATAATGCCGGTACTCAAGAATGGTCTGCTCATAAGGTGCCGCGAGGGCAGCCGCCTGCTCCTTGATGTTCATGCTGAAATCTCCTTTACAATAGTTTATTTCAAACTGCTTGCTTTTTTGTTTNNGAAGACAGAATGTATCCGCTGTCAACCGTTCCAAATCAATTTTATTTCCCGGGAAAGGATGGTTCATTTATGGAAAAAGTACTTGAATTTTTACAGCAGGCCAAAACCTGGTATATTGCAACCGTTGAAGGCGATCAGCCCAGAGTCCGCCCCTTCGGCGCACAGATGGGCTATAACGGCAAACTCTACATCACCACCAGCAACCAGAAAAACGTCTATAAACAGATGATCGCCAATCCGAAAGTCGAAATCTGCGGCATGACCCCCGATGGACGCTGGGTCCGCATTACCGGTAAGGTGGTTGAAGATACTTCCGTTGAAGCAAAACAGGCAATGCTGGACGCAAACCCCGGCCTGACCCGGATGTATGCGGTTGATGACGGCAAATTTGCAGTCCTGTACTTTGAAGAAGGTGCAGTCGCTGTGATCAGCTCTTTTACCGCTGCGCCTGAAACCATTATCCTTTAATTGAGAAAGCGGAGGCGATTGTCGCTTCCGCTTTTTGTTTGCCATTGTATAGAGTCCAACAAGTTAATTGACAAATTCACAAACAAAATCTATACTACATGGTATATCAATCATGACTAAAAAAGGAGGTCAACCAATTGAATTTGTGCAGGATAAGGTTGGAAGATGCCCAAAAATTGTGGGCAATGCAGGTGAAAGCATTTGCCGCGTTATATCAGAAATATCAGGATACCGAAACCAGCCCAGCAACCGAAACAGTTGAGCGGATTGTGACACGGTTACAGCAGCCCTTTACATACTACTATTTTATTCAGGAAAATGGCGAAAACGTTGGCGCAGTGCGTGTCGTAGACAAAAAGGAAAATAAAACGCCGAAGCGAATTTCTCCGATTTTTATTCTGCCGCAATTCCAAAATCAGGGACTGGCACAAAAAGCAATTCGTGCGGTTGAAGAGTTACACGGCAGTTCCAATTGGGAATTGGACACGATTTTGCAGGAAAAAGGGAACTGCTATCTTTATGAAAAGATAGGATATCACCCGACTGGAAAAACCAAAGTTATAAATGATAAAATGACTTTAATTTTCTATAAGAAAGACTGACCTGCTCAAAAAACAGCAAAAGCCGGAAGACCTGTGCTGACAGCGATAGCTCTTCCGGCTTTTTGTTATTTCTTTTCATCTGAAGAAAGCTCTGGCATACTGTCTGCCAGACGCGCCCGCTTTTTAATACCACGGCGGTTTTGCTCAGCGATCATCTCCGAGATGCGAGCTTCCACCCGCTTTACTTCATCATAAAACATCCCGGCGGAAATCCGGGTGGAACCATGCCCGAGGATAATCGTCTGTTCCAAATTATCAGAAGTCGCGACACGGACACGCCGTTTCTTCACCGGGTCCCGTCCGAGGGCATAGGTTACCTTCTCGATATACATATCAGCTGTTTCGGCTTCTTCGGTATAAACGATATAGACGTCATTCTGCCGTTCAACCTTTGCTTTTCCACCCTTCACCCGGTAGGCGTCAAATACGACGATCAGCCCGCATTGTTTATACCCCTGATAGTTGCAGAGGATATCCACCAGCGCCTGACGGGCCGCGTCCAGATTGACGGCAGCCTGGCTTTTCAGCTCATCCCACGCGAAGATGATGTTATACCCATCGACCAGCAAAAACTCCTGCACATCCTCCATCTCCCGCAGAAGTGCCGCCTTGTCCAGCTGACGGACGGTATTCTGCGGCAGGAAATCCCGGCGTTTGATTTCGCCGTAAGTCCGGGTAAAAATTGCTTCCAGCTCCCGGTCTTCCTCACGGGTACCGGAATAGATCATCCGGCCGGTCATCGGTGCTGCCGGTTCATCTTCCGGGGGAGGCTGTGCTTCGGTTTCCAGTTCCAGCCCTGCGAGGTGCATATGGGATGGCACATCCATCCACCGGACAACCACCCCTGCACCATGCGAACAGAAAACCGAGTCGGGACTGTTTTCCATATCCGCTTCCGGGTTATAGTTAAAAGCCGCAATCACCTCTTCGGCATTATGGCAGGGCTGGTATCCTTTGACCAGCAGAGTAAGGCGGCCGCGGCCGCGGGTATAGGCGGTCACCTCCTGCTGGTAATCCCGCATACAGCTGACCGGCGCACTCCCGGTCAATACCGACATCCCATCTTCCATGCCGGGCGTATCAAATTCACCCGACCGCTGCTCGATATCGTGCATCGCCCTGCCGACATTTTCAGAAGGCAGTTCCAGCCGGAAGGAATAGTATGGTTCCAGCAATATCGACTCCGCCTGCATCAGTCCCTGACGGACGGCGCGATAGGTCGCTTGGCGGAAGTCGCCGCCTTCGGTATGTTTGAGGTGGGCTTTTCCGGCAACCAGCGTGATCTTCATATCGGTGATCGGGCTGCCGGTCAGCACGCCGAGATGTTCCTTTTCCCCCAGATGGGTCAGAATCANNCAGCCGCTGCCAGTTGCGGTCAAGGTCATCTTCGCTGACAACCGTATCAAATACCAACCCGCTCCCCGGCTGCCCCGGTTCCATCAGCAGATGCACCTCGGCATAATGGCGCAGTGGTTCAAAATGCCCGACACCCTCGACAGTGTTGGTGATCGTTTCCTTATAAACAATATTGCCTTCACCGAAGGTGACCTGCATCCCGAACCGGTCGGCGATCAATCGCTGCAATATCTCCAGCTGCACCTCGCCCATCAGCTGGACATGGATTTCCGATAGATGTTCATTCCAGACCATATGCAGCTGCGGGTCTTCCTCTTCCAGCTGGGACAGTTTACGAAACGCCTCATAGACCGGCCCATCTTCCGGCAGTTGCAGCCGGTAGGTCAGTATCGGCACCAGTACCGGCGCCGCGGCGTTCTTCTCAAAACCCAGGCCATCGCCCGGCAATGTTTGGGACAGTCCGGTCACTGCAACAACCGAACCTGCCGGCGCATAATCGGTCAGCTTATATTTTGCGCCCGAATACACACGAAGCTGGTCAGCTTTTTCCTGCCACTCCTGTCCGCCCGATACACCACTGAGCAGCGTCTTGACCGCCAGCCCGCCGCCGGTAATCTTCATAAAGGTCAGCCGCGCACCAGACGCATCCCGGCTGACTTTGAAGACCCGCGCACCGAATTGGTCACCATATTCCGGCAGCTTTACAAACCGTCCGAGCAATGAAAGCAGTCTGTCCACACCGTCCATTTTCAGAGCCGAACCAAAACAACAGGGAAAAATTTCCCGGTTTGCAACCGCCTGACGCAGCAGTTCATCCGGGATTTTTCCGTTGTCAAGAAAGCTCTCCAGCGGTTCATCGCCGCAGACTGCCGCCTGCTCATAAAACCCGTCTGGGTCCTCTTCCAGCTGGGAAAAGTCAATGCAGCCATCCCCAAACCGTTTGCGGAGCGATTCCATCACCGCTTTCCGGCCCTCCCCATCCGGGCTGGCAGTATCCAGCAGGTCGACCTTGTTGATAAACAGCAGCACTGGCAGATGGTACCGGCTGAGCAGCCGCCACAATGTTTCAGTATGGCCCTGGATACCGTCGCTGCCGCTGATGACCAGCACCGCTGCATCCAGTACCCCAAGCACCCGCTCCGCTTCTGCCGAAAAGTCGACATGTCCCGGCGTATCCAGCAGGGTGACCTCCGTTTCTCCAAGCGGGAAAACCGCCTGTTTGGAAAAAATGGTAATCCCGCGTTCCCGTTCGAGCGTTTCTGTATCAAGAAAAGCATCTCCATGGTCGACTCGGCCGAGTTTACGAAGGCAGCCGGCTGTATATAATATTCCCTCTGAAAGAGTTGTTTTGCCCGCATCGACGTGTGCGAGAATTCCCATGACCAGTTTATTCATCCCAAACCCTCACAAATTATAATTTGAAATTGCTTTTTATTATCTCATAATTCTCACTTACCGGCATATTGCCATCCACGAATAACAAAGGGCAAATCAGCTTTTTTTGCCAATCATCGTGTTTCACCTTACTTCTCATATCCATGCCGCCATGATCATAAGAAGCCGCCCACTTCATAAAATTCACATGATGATCATACATATCGCCGCCAAAATCAATTCGGGAGCCAAACTTTTCCCGTTCTCTTCTATTCAGCCTTTGTAGTCTGATATCCGTATCTGTCTCAACGCGGATGGCCAATGTAAATAAAGGAATGAATTCATCGCCCCAATCAGCAAGTGAACCGGAGATCACAACATGGTCATGCCGCTGTATATCTTCTCTCATGAGTTTCATTCTACTGGAAAGACAGCGTTTTACAGTATAGGGCGGATTAGTCGGTTCCCAAAAATAATCATCTGTATCCATAAAAAAATAGCCTGATTTTTCACTAATATATCTTCCGAGTGTAGAAGTCCCCGAACCTGAAGCACCATATATATGAATGATCTGCTTCATTATCATATTCGCCTCTCTTCTTCATTCTGAAAGGGTAGTCTTGCCCGCGTCAACCTGAGCCAACAAACGGACAGACAGATAATAATTGGTTTTTTGGGGTCATGTTCGCTCATGAAAAAGCCTCCTGTTGTGGTCATATACTTTTTTAGTATATCACAACAGGAGGAAATCGTCGAGAGATCTATCTGAAAAACATCAGTTTTTTATTCCGACAAAGCAATAAATAGGCCCTACCATCTTGGGCATTTATATCCATCTTCCTTTCCCGTCGACCCGATAGCCATCCGGTGTGGTGGTATTGGTCAGCATTGCACCATCCGAACCAAGATAATACCAATATGCCCCGGTCTTAACCCATTTGTTTGCCGCCATTGCGCCGGAGCCGCTAAAGTAATACCACTTACCGTCCAGCTTCAGCCACTGGCTTTCCGCCATCTTGCCGCTGCCGCCAAACCAGTACCAGACGCCGCCAATCTTCGCCCAGCTGGATTCATAACGGCTGCCGTCAGATTTGACATAGTACCATTTTCCATAGTCTTTAACCCAGCAGTTTGTCTTCATCTTTCCATCTGCACCGAGATAGACATATTTTCCATCTTTTAACCGCCAGCAGTTAACAACCCCTGCCCCATAATCATTGAGGTAATACCAGTTTCCAGACGCCTGAATCCATCTGCTTTTCTGCATCACGCCATCTTGATAATAGTAAGCCTTGCCATTCTGATAGATCAGGCCGTTTGGAGTGGAATCAGGTGACGAATCAATCAGCGCGCCGTCTTCACCAAAAGTATAGGTTCTGCCGTCAATCACCTGGGTACCAGTCAGCATCAGCGGCTCTTTTTGACCGCCCCAACCGGTTGCCTCACCAAAATAGTAGGTCTTGCCGTTTGCTGCCGTATACCAGCTATTGGCAGCAATTCCATAGAAAGAGTACCATGGACGGTCAATGTTGTCAAACTTTCGATTTTCTCCGGTCAGAGTCTGACCGTTCCAGGCATCGGCATATTCCCGCATATAACTATTGTAGGGCATCCAAGCGTACAGATATTCTTCCCGTGCAATATACCCGATATTAGTAACCGTTGCAGGATAAACAACATGGCTGACCCCTTCTTCTATAGTCGTGATACCCCAGGGAATTACCACAATAGAATCCGCTGCGCTCAGCCGTTCACAGACGCTCTCTGACAGGATTTCAGTATTCGGATGGTAGATAATGGACTGTTCGTCCATGCCGTATGGAATTTTTTCCAGCGTCTTATAATCCTTGGAATAGAGACACCCCTCATAAACCGCAAAATATGGATTATCCTCCTCAACCTGATAACTGCGTGCAGCCCCGCCTGCTACACTGGATACATCTTTCCCCAATGTCAAGGAATCAAAAAGGATAGCGTCGGTGGAAGCAAACAGGATCTGCCCATCCTGGATCTGTGCCGCTGCATCGGTACGAAGTTCTTCCAACGTCAAATCCACGACGGCTATGTCATCTCCTATCACCAGATTTTTCATATAATCCCGATATGGATATAATTCGGTATAAAACGTGCGGTAATCATAAAATATCCGACTCACAGAATCTACCCCATCTGGATTTTCAATTGTCAGCGTCTTTGTTTTGGGGTCGAGAGAATAGGAGATGGTATTCTTCCATTCGGCGTCTGTATGCAGGGTGCCGGTGATGGTGTTGGTCAGCGTCTTCTTTTCATTGGAGACGATGGCGGTATAATTAAGCGCATTATATTTTTCGAGATCCGCTTTAGAGTAAGTTGTCGAACGCGCAATTTCTGCTTTGACCTCCGCTTCCGAAACATAATCCGCGCCAACGTAAGTACGAATATACAAAACCCCATCAGACAGTACCCATTTATACTCTCCTGCTTTTGTCCCCTGTGCCAGAATTTCTTCGGCACAAACGGCAGAGGTCAGGCAGAAAAACGCCACAATGGATAACATCAGCGATAAAAACCCGACTTTTTTCATTTTGTCCTTCCTTTCTGTTATCAATATTCTGCACAAACTTCCGACATTTTGTAAACCTTCTGCATCGGAATCACCCTTTCATTTATAAAACAAATAAAAAGCATATTTAAATGCAGATTTTCAGAATGTTCATATAATATTTACAAATATGCTTTTGCAGGCATACTATTTTTCAGAAACAGATCAGAAAAAGGCTTGACATGGAGCGAACTCCAGGTTATATAATAAAACCACGATAGAAAGAGAGATTCTGCTCCCATTGCAGAAAGATACAGAAAGGAATGGACAGCATGGAAAAATACGAAAATCTGACACTCGATGAGGAACGCGCACTGTATGGCATCCACGATGCGGAGGTTGTAAACTGCCGGTTTGAGGGTCCCGCCGATGGAGAATCGGCATTGAAAGAATGTGGAAATATTCAGGTCAGAAACTGTGATTTCCTGCTGCGTTATCCACTTTGGCATGTGACGGGCGGTGAAATCGAAAACAGCCGGATGACCGATACCTGCCGCGCCGCGCTGTGGTACGACAGCGATATGAAAATTACCGACAGCGTACTGGGCGGCATAAAGGCACTGCGGGAATGCGACCGCTCCACCCTGACCCGCTGCGAAATCGTCTCGCCGGAATTTGGCTGGATCTGCCGCGGGGTCAATATCAATGACTGCTCGCTTGTGAGCGAATACCCTTTCTTCCAGTCCCGGAATATGGAAATCGAAGGGCTGAAGATGAAAGGAAAATACTCCTTCCAGTATGTTGAAAACGTCGTCATCCGCAACTCGGTGCTGGATACCAAGGACGCTTTCTGGCACGCAAGAAATGTCGCCGTATACGATTCGGTCATCAAGGGCGAATATCTGGCCTGGTACAGCAAAAACCTGCGCCTCATCCGCTGCAAGATCATCGGCACCCAGCCGCTGTGCTACTGCAAAGGCCTGGTGCTGAAAGACTGTGAAATGGAAGGCGCGGACTTCGCGTTTGAGAACAGCGACGTGACCGCCACCATCAACGGTGAAATCATCAGCGTCAAAAACCCGCATCACGGTTCGATCACTGCTGACCATATTGGTGAGATTATCCTTGATGAACATATCCGCAAAGACGCCGACTGCGAAATCAACACCCGTCAATAATTATCACGATATACCAAAAGCTCCCCGAAAGGTTGGTTTCCTTCAGGGAGCTTTCTTTAACTGTTTGCAGACATTATAATGCGTACTTTTCCACAGCCATCTGCCATAGAAAATCAGCGGCCTGCTGATAACCGCTCCCATCGGGGGCCTGTTTTCCCCGCCAGGATGCGTAATAGACGATGTCTTCGTCCACCTCTTCCGCCTTGCCAATCATCAGATCATACATAGACTCGCTTGCAGCGGTAAAGCGGATACCGGCTTCATCCCCTTCCGGGAAACTGCCGCAAAGGTAGTGCAGTTTTCCGTCCGGCATCAGCAGCTGCAATTCCGCAATATAATAGACCAGTCCGCCCTCGGCAACCTTGCGGCTGCACTGGCGGTGATAATATTTTTCCATCAGCTGCCCTCCGCTCAAATGCTCTCGTGGAAGGTACGGCTGATGACCTCCAGCTGCTGCTCACGGGAGAGACGGTTGAAGTTGACCGCATAACCGGAGACACGGATGGTCAAGGTCGGATACTGTTCAGGATGCTCCATCGCGTCAATCAACAGCTGACGGTTGAGGACGTTGACATTCAGATGGTGCGCGCCCTGTGCAAAATATCCATCCAGAATGGTGACGAGGTTATTTTCCCGTTCCGTTTCGGTCTTGCCAAGAGCGTTCGGGACAATCGAGAAGGTGTTGGAAACACCGTCCTGGCAGATATTGCGGTAAGGAATCTTCGCGACCGAGTTGAGGGACGCCAGCGCACCGTTTGCGTCGCGGCCGTGCATCGGGTTGGCACCAGGTGCGAGCGGTTCGCCGACTTTGCGTCCGTCAGGAGTCGGGCCGGTCTTCTTGCCGTACATGACATTGGAAGTGATGGTCAGTGCAGACAGTGTATGTTTTGCGTTGCGGTAAAGCGGATGCTTTTTCAGCTCATTCGAGAAGAAGGTAACCGCCTCAACCGCCAGATCATCCACACGGTCATCGTCGTTGCCGTATTTGGGGAAATCGCCCTTGACTGTAAAGTCAACCGCGATACCGGCATGGTTGCGGATGGGTTTGACCTTGGCAAACTTGATTGCAGACAGCGAGTCGGCAGCAACCGAAAGCCCGGCCATACCAAACGCCATCAGCCGCTCGACATGGGTATCATGCAGCGCCATCTGGGACGCTTCATAAGCATATTTATCGTGCATAAAGTGGATGATGTTGACCGCGTCGACATACAGCCCCGCAACATAGGACAGGACCTTCTTATAGTTGGCCATGACCTTGTCAAAATCCAGGACATCATCGGTGATCGGCTCGATACCGGGAACAACCTTGGTACCTTTCAGCTCGTCCACGCCGCCGTTGATCGCGTAGAGCAGCGATTTTGCCATATTCGCACGGGCGCCGAAGAACTGCATCTGTTTACCGACAGCCATTGCCGATACACAGCAGGCGATCGC
This sequence comes from Ruminococcaceae bacterium UBA1448, assembly GCA_002329405.1. GTDB lineage: Bacteria > Bacillota > Clostridia > Oscillospirales > Ruminococcaceae > Faecivivens. The sequence continues at coordinate 21,032 of DCTE01000186.1, forward strand.
GTAGTCATCGCCATAGATCGGACGCATCACATCATCATTCTCATACTGAATCGAGTCGGTCGCAATCGACATCTTCGCGCAGTAACGCTTGAAGTTTTCCGGCAGTTTTTCGCTCCAGAGTACCGTCAGGTTGGGTTCAGGAGCAGTGCCGAGGTTGGTGAGGGTATGCAGATAACGATAAGAGTTTTTAGTAACCAGCGGTTTCCCATTGATACCGATGCCGCCGATCGACTCGGTAACCCAGGTCGGGTCGCCGCCAAACAGCTCGTTATATTCAGGGGTACGCAGATGACGGACCAGGCGCAGCTTGATAATAAACTGGTCGACCAGTTCCTGTGCG
>DCTE01000083.1 GCA_002329405.1 Ruminococcaceae bacterium UBA1448
CGTAGCTCAGTTGGATAGAGCGTTGGACTCCGACTCCAAAGGTCGCAGGTTCGACTCCTGTCGGGCGCACCAGTCAGCAGGCTCTGGCGTGTATACGTCAGGGCCTTATTTTTATTCCAAAACCCAGGAGGCATTCTTGACATGAGTTACATTCCTACCCCGGAAAAGGCTTTTGAACTGGTCAGCCGTTATAACCAGCAGTCTTTCCACCTTCAGCATGCACAAATCGTTGGTAAGGTCCTCGGCTGCATTGCAGCTGAAGCCGACCCCGGACATGAAGATTACTGGAAAGCAGTCGGTATCCTCCACGATATCGACTTTGAACAGTGGCCCGAGCAGCACTGTGTCAAAGCAAACGAGCTGCTGCATGAACTGGATATCGACGAAGGGATCATCCATGCGGTTGTCAGCCATGGATATGGGCTTTGCGCCGATGTTGAACCAACCCTGCTGATGGAAAAGTATCTGTTCGCAGTCGACGAGCTGACCGGGCTGATCGGCGCCGCCGCTTTGATGCGTCCGACCGGCATGCAGGGAATGGAAGTCAAGTCGGTCATGAAGAAATTCAAAGACAAAAAATTCGCCGCCGGCTGCTCCCGCGAAGTCATCTCCCGCGGTGCTGAAATGCTGGGAATGACGGTTCAGGAGCTGATCACAAAGGTACTGCCTGCAATGGCAGAGGAACCGGCTGTCTGATACCGACAACGCAAGATGAATCGCCAAAAGTACCCTGCCCGGCGGGATTCCCGCTGAACAGGGTACTTTTTTATCTCTGTCCGATTTTACAGCAGACCGTTTTGCTGTTTTGCTGCTGTCAGTGTATTGCGCATCAGCGTTGCAATCGTCATCGGTCCGACACCGCCTGGAACCGGTGTAATATATCCGGCCTTCTGCTCTACTGCCGCGAAATCCACGTCACCGCATAGTTTGCCTTCGGCATTGCGGTTCATCCCGACGTCAATTACCACCGCGCCTTCCTTGACCATGTCGGCGGTGACAAACCCCGCCTTACCGACCGCCGCGACCAGGATATCCGCCTGTGAGCAGATCTCGCGCAGGTTGCGGGTCCGGCTGTGGCAGATGGTCACGGTGCCGTTACGGTGCAGCAGCAACATTGCCATCGGTTTGCCGACGATGTTGCTCCGGCCGATCACGACGCAGTTTTTGCCCTCAATCGAAACACCGGTCGAGTCAATCAGGTCAAGGCAGCCGGCCGGGGTACAGGGCAGCAGGCTGTATTCGCCAATCATGATCTTGCCGACATTGCCCTCTGTAAATGCGTCGACATCCTTCTCCGGCGCAATCGCCGCAATCACCCGGTGGTCGTCAATCTGGGGAGGTACAGGCAGCTGAACCAAAATCCCGTTGACTTTTGGGTCATGGTTGAGCTGATCGACCAGCTCAAGCAGCTGCTGCTCGGTCGTGTCCTCCGGCAGTGCGTATTCATACGACTGGATGCCGCAGAGCGCGCAGGCTTTCTTTTTATTGTTGACATAAACGCGGGACGCAGGGTCGTTTCCGACGATCACAACCGCCAGCCCGACGCTGATCCCCTTCCCGGCCAGTGCTTCGACCTCTTTGGCAACCTCCGCCTTTACCTGTGCGGAGATCTTTTTGCCGTCAATAATCTGAGCCATCGGTGCAGCCTCCTTATGATTTGGTATCTTCTTCTTTTGAAGGTTCTGTTTCAGCAGCGGGTGCTTCTTCCGGCTGATCGGTTGACTCAGCCTTTGCAGCAACTTTTTCCGCTTTGGCAGCATCCATCTTTGCCTTCTTCTCGGCACGAATGCGAGCCTTCTCCTCTTTCCACTTCTGCTTGTCCGAACGCAGAGCCAGATAGGCAGCATAATCCGCTTCATCCTGCTGGTACTGTTCGGTCAGTGCGTAGCAGCGCAGGTAGTTGTCGTCATGTGCCGCGCGGATCTTGCTCCGAATGACCAGCCAAGCGATCAGGCAGCTGACAAACAGCAGCCCCGCCAACAGCTGGGAAACACGGATTCTGCCGATCAGCAGCGAGTCGGTCCGCAGTCCTTCGACAATCATCCGTTCAAATCCGTACCATCCCAGATACATCAGGAAAACCTCGCCGTCAAATCGTCTGTACTTTCTCGCGTACAGATAAAGCAGCACAAACCCCAACAGGCACCAGATGGATTCATACAGAAAACAGGGATGTACCGGTGCATTCGGATCAACCGTCACACCGAGCGATGTCAATGTCGCAACATTGGTGGTATCCGACAGATACGAGACAATCCGGTCGCCCGTCATGCCCCAGGGGAGATCGGTATTGCAGCCGAATGCCTCGCCGTTGACAAAGTTGCCCCAGCGTCCGACTCCCTGCCCAATCAAGAAGCCCAGTGCTGCCAAGTCCATCACCGGCAGAATGCGCATCTTATGGCAGCGGGCGACAATCATGCCGACCAGGAATGCACCGATTACACCGCCGTAAATCGCCATTCCCCCTTCCCAGGTGTGCCAGATCGCGGAGAGATTGTCCTTATACTGGTCCCAGGAAAAGGCGACAAAGTACACCCGCGCGCCGACAACGCCGCCGATCAGGCCGCCCAGCACGACGTCGACCAGCTTGTCGGCGTTGACGCCAAAGCGTTTGGTGTTCCGAAACGCCATCAGCATCGCCAGCAGGATGCCGACCGCGATGATCACGCCGTACCAGGTAATCCGAAAACTGCCGATCTGCAGCGCGGTGGGATTGATGTTAAACTCCAGTCCAAGTTTTGGAAAACTGACTGTATGCATGTGATATGCACCTTCCTTACATATGAAATATTATCCGCGGGGATGGATGACAGACAGTGCCATACACGCGGTATCAAAATCGGTCTCCAGCCGCCGGGTCACATCTTCCGGTGTGACGGCAGCCAGCATCCCGATTGATTCAAATAGCCCCAGCCCGGACATCTCCGCCCCCAGAAGGGCAGTTGCCGCATCTTCTACGTCATGCAGTGTCCGCAGCATCCGTCCGTAGATCGCATTCTTGCAGGCGAGAAAGTCCTCCCGGTCAATCCCCTCCTGTCTGACCCGTTCGATCTCGTCGCAGAGTGCCTGCTGTACCGCTTCCGGCTGCTCGGATTCACCGCCGAACAGCGAAACCAGAAATCCACGGCCGGAAAAGACTTCCGTCCCAAAGGTGGAATTAATCATCCCGGCCCGCAGCAGCTTTTCATAGCAGGCAGAAGTCGAACCGATCAGCAGCTCATGCAGAATCTCCAGTTCAAACTGCTGCCGCAAAAAGTCCGCCTCCGTATCAGCCGGACGCTGCTTGAAACCAAGGTAAAACTGCGGCAGGGCGACATCCATCGTCAGGTCGGCACGCGGACGGAGTGCTTCTCTCCGTTCCTGATAGGGCGAACGCTCGATCTCGACCGGTTCTTTATCCACCAGATTCTTTTCAATGATCGCAATTGCCTGATCGGGGTCAAAGCTGCCGGCAATCGCCAGCACCATATTGCGGGGGTTATAAAAGGTGTTGTAGCAGGTATACAGCAGTTCAGGCGTGATCTGCGCGATGCTCTCCTCGGTACCGGCGATATCAATTTTGACCGGAGAATTCTCATACAGGCAGCCCAGCAGCTCAAAAAGCACCCGCCAGCCGGGGGAATCCTGATACATCCGAATTTCTTGGGCAATAATGCCCTGTTCTTTTTGCACCGTCTGTTCGGTAAAATACGGGTGCTGAACAAAAGTCAGCAGTGCTTCGAGCGACTGGTCAAAGTTGGAGGTGCAGGAAAACAGGTAACAGGTCCGGTCAAACGAAGTGTAAGCATTCGCGTCGGCACCGGTCGCCGCAAACAGTCTGAATGCGTCCCCGTCCTCACTCTCAAACAGCTTATGTTCCAGATAATGG
>DCTE01000168.1:0-2240 GCA_002329405.1 Ruminococcaceae bacterium UBA1448
AGGATTGGTTATTTCTACAGAGCATCTGACTTATACCTACAGTCCGGGGACGCCATTTGAAAAGGTGGCAGTCGACGATGTCTCGCTGACGATTGGCAGCGGAGAGATGGTCGGTGTTATTGGTCATACCGGTTCGGGAAAATCAACTTTGATTCAGCATCTGAACGGGCTGCTTAAGCCAACTTCCGGCAGGATTTTGCTGGACGGGAGAGATATCTGGTCCTCAGCCCGGGTGACCCATGAAACGCGCTTTCACGTGGGGCTGGTTTTTCAATACCCGGAATATCAGCTGTTTGAAGAAACTGTTTACAAAGATATTGCATTTGGCCCAAAAAATATGGGGCTGGATGATAAGGAGATTGACAAACGGGTGCATGAGGCGGCGGAATTTGCAGGACTTTCTTCCGAATTGCTGGAAAAAAGTCCGTTTGAGCTGTCAGGCGGCCAGAAGCGGCGCGCGGCAATCGCCGGGGTTATCGCAATGGAACCAAAGATCCTGATTCTGGATGAGCCAGCGGCCGGACTGGACCCGAGAGGCCGCAACCGTATTCTCAATCAGATCAGGGAATATCATGCTTTTACCGGCAATACTGTGCTGCTGGTCTCCCACAGCATGGAGGATGTCGCAAATTTTGCTGACAAAATCCTGGTCATGAACAAAGCTAAGGTTTTTGCGTATGATACCGTCGAGAACGTATTCGCCCGCAGTGCGGAACTGCGGCAGATTGGCCTTGCAGTCCCGCAGGTGACCAACGTTTTCCACCGGCTGCTCGCCGATGGACTCCCGGTACCGCAAAATGTTTATACCGTTGGCTATGCCAGGAAAAAACTGCTGCGCATCTTGCAGGGAGAGGAGGACAGCGAATGATCAGAGATATTACAATCGGTCAATATTTCCCGGGACATTCTCCTGTCCATCGGATGGACCCCCGCATGAAACTGATTCTGACAATTTTTTATATTGTGGTGCTGTTTGTTGTCTCCAACCCGTTCGGATTTATCCCTGCAATCTTTTTCCTCGGATGCAGTTACCGGGTTGCCCGGATACCCGTAAAAATGATTGTCAAGAGTATCAAACCGATTCTGCCGATCATCATTTTTACCGGTATTTTAAATCTGCTGTTTATCAGCGGTGAATCGGTCATTTTTGTACTTGGCCCGATTCACATTTCCTGGCAGGGTGTCTATACTTCGGTCAAAATGGCCCTCCGGCTGATTCTGCTGATTGCGGGGACCTCATTGATGACTTATACCACCTCGCCGATCGCATTGACCGACGCGATTGAACAGCTGCTTTCTCCGCTGAAGGTCGTGCACTTTCCAGCACACGAACTGGCAATGATGATGTCGATTGCACTCCGGTTCATCCCGACTCTTGTCGAGGAGACCGACAAAATTATGTCAGCACAGAAGGCTCGCGGAGCGGATATGGAAAGCGGCGGACTGATTCAGCGGGCTAAATCGTTGATTCCAGTCATGATTCCACTGTTTATCTCTGCTTTCAGGAGGGCTGAAGAGCTGGCTCTGGCGATGGAATGCCGTTGCTACCATGGCGGTGAAGGACGAACAAGGATGAAACAGCTCCGGTATACCCGGCTGGATTTCAATGCACTGGCGGTACCTGTCGTATTGCTTGGGGTCATTATCGTCCTCAATCTGATTCCGATGCCATTTCTGACATGGCTGATCTGACGCGGAGGAGGGAAAGCGATTGCGCAGGCTGCTGTTTGAGACTGCATACCAGGGGACTCGGTACCACGGCTATCAGGTGCAAAAAAACGCTGTAACGGTAGCAGGGACCATCCAGGATGCGGTCGAAAAAGTGTGGGGCAGCCGGGAAGGTATCNNATCACCGGCTGCTCCCGCACCGATACCGGCGTCCACGCACGCCAGTTCTTTTTCCATATGGATACCCGGCACACAATACCGACCGATGCAGCAGTCCGGGCACTGAATGTTAACCTTCCCGGTGATATCGCGATTCTATCCTGCCGGGAGGTTGCGCCCGACTTTCATGCCCGCTATAACGTCTGTTACAAGGAATACACCTATCAGATCTGGAACGCGCCGGTGCGGAATCCTTTTCTGGACGGACTGGCAATGTATCATAAATATCCGCTGGATGTCCGACAGATACACACCTGTGGGCAAGAATTTGTCGGAACACATGATTTCCGGGGGTTTTGCAGTACCGGCAGCAAGGCAAAACCGACTGCCGCCGACGGTGGAGAATCGACCAT
>DCTE01000168.1:2256-2841 GCA_002329405.1 Ruminococcaceae bacterium UBA1448
ATTTTTATACAATATGGTGCGGATCATGGTCGGAACGCTGTTGATGGCGGGACCAGACCGGCTCAGGCCGGGCGACCTGACCGCAATTCTGGCAGGCGGTAACCGGACAGATGCTGGTATCACAGCGCCTGCCGCAGGGCTTTATCTGACGAAAGTTTCCTATCTTCCTTTTCGAGCGAAGGATGGTGTTCCAAACGGCTAAGTTTTTTCGTAACCGCGAACAAAAAAATCCCTATGATTTCGCGGCTTATCGCAGGAATCTCAAGATAAAAAAAATACAGCGGATTATCCTGACGGTCATGTCCCTTGTCATCATCCTGTTTATGGTGATTTTGGGCATCTATCTGAACCGCAACTATGACGTCAACGATCTAGCGCAAAACCTGACCGGCAACAAGGTCGAAACCGGGACAGTACAGAGCAGCGGCTTTCCGGTATCGTTGACCGGTGAGGTGCCGCAGGAACTGATTGTTTGCGGCAATTCGCTGGTACTGCGGACAACCGATGAGATCATCTTTTTTGACAATGGCGGCAACACCCAGCACAGTTTTACCCATCGCTTTACCAACCCGGTGATGAAGTCTG
>DCTE01000006.1 GCA_002329405.1 Ruminococcaceae bacterium UBA1448
CGCCAGCGGATCAACCCCGTTATGACTGAAAAAACGCTTGTCCTCGACCGAGATGACCGCGTCAATATAAATCTCCGGCAGTTCATCATAATAAACATAATCATCAGCCTGCTGAATAGACGCCACCTTATCTTCAATCGGCATCTCTTCCACCGCGTCGCGGTACATGTTATAGCCCTTCCAGGCAAACACCCCCGCAACCGCCACACCTGCGACAACTGCGAGTACAACCGCGCTGGTAATCAGCCAGGCTATCAATTTTGCAATCCTTTTGAGCAGCCTCATCTGTCTCTCCTCCTCGTAGTCCACCCGGGGTCCCTTTTCAGTAACGATAGAACATCCGGTTGATCTCGTCCAACAACAGATCGCCTGCCCAGCGGATATTTTCCGCGTCCTGTCCCTTCATCGCCCGGCGTAGCCGCTTTTCCGCTTCATCCAGCTTGCGCCGGTCTTCCCGCGGAAGTTCCCGCCGCCGCAGTTCGCCCAGCTGCCCCAGCAAGGCTTCGGCTGCGTCACGGCTGGCGGCAAGCTGTTTGCGGGCGTGGTCCTCCCGTGCGTACATCTGCGCATCCCGGACCGCCCGCTCAACTTCCTGACGGGTAAGATTGCCGTAAGCTGTAATGACAATATCCTGTGTGCGGCCGGTCGCCAGGTCGCGGGCGGTCACCTGTACCATCCCGCTCGCGTCGATTGCAAAGGTCACCGCAATCTGCACCATCCCGCGGGGAGCACGTTTGAGCCCCAGTTTGAAGCTGCCGAGCAGCCGGTTGCCGCTGGTCATCTGCCGTTCGCCCTGATAAACCTTGATCTCGACCGAGGTCTGGAAGTTGGCGGCAGTGGTATAAACTGCGGTCTTTTTCACCGGAATCGTAGTATTCCGGGGGATAATCGGCGAGAACACACCGCCCATCGTCTCAATCCCCAGCGTCAGCGGCGCAACATCCAACAGCGTCGGGCCTTTTATCTCGCCGGCCAGTGCCGCCGCCCACAGTGCCGCACCGGCCGCAACACAGCCATCCGGGTCCTCTCCGGTAAATGGGTCCTGACCCATCAGCAGGCGCAGGCCATTGCGTACCGCCGGTATACGGGTGGAACCGCCCACCATCATTACTTTTTCGATCTCCTCCGGCTGGAGGTGGGAATCGGCCAGCACCTGGCGGACCGGTTCCATCATCATTTCAATCAGCGGCCGGATCAGCTGTTCAAAATCCCGCCGGGTGACCACCGTCTCGAACAGAAAAGAATCCTTCCCGCCTACCGGCAGCTGTACCGAGACTTGCGCCTCGGTTTCAGAGGATAGCGCGATCTTTGCCTTTTCCGCCGCGCGGCTGAGCAGCTGGACTGCCCGCTGGTCGCCGGACAGGTCACAGCCGCAGGCAGAATATGCCCTCCGTATCAGCAGTTCGCAGAGAACCCGGTCGATATCATCCCCGCCCAGGCGGCTGTTTCCCGCCGTCGCAAGTACTTTGATCTGTTTATCCCGCACGTCCAGCACCGACACATCCAGCGTCCCGCCGCCCAGATCATAAACCATTACACGGGAGACGGGTTCACGGTTGACACCAAACGCCAACGCTGCCGCTGTCGGTTCGTTGATAATCTGGCGCACCGTCAGCCCGGCAATCGTCGCAGCGTCGCGGGTTGCCTGCCGCTGTGCGTCGGTAAAATAGGCCGGGACAGTGAGCACAGCTTCGACCGGTTCGCCGAGGTATTCTTCCGCATCCTCCCGCAGGCGGCGGAGGATCATCGCCGAGATCTCGGACGGGGAGTACTGATGCCCGTCTATCCGTATCCGGGCAGTGGTTCCCATCTCGCGTTTGATCGAGCGGATGGTCCGTCCGGGGGCGCGTTCAGCCTGGAAGACCGCCGCTTCGCCGACCAGCCGTTCATTCCCTGCAAAGACAACAAGCGAAGGCGTCATCCGGCCGCCTTCCCGATTGGGAATCAGCACCGGCGCGCCATTCTGATATACCGCCGCGCAGGATTTTGTTGTCCCAAGGTCGATACCGATCAGTTTTCCCATCGTCTGTCATCCTTTCTGCCGGACGTTTTCCGGCGTAATCCAAGCAAACTTTTTTACAACTTTATTGTAATATTCCCCCACCTTTCCGTCAAGCGATTTCATACAAACGTTACACTAAGTTTACCAGCCCGGTGTCCAGGCGCAGTGCAGCAATCCAGCTGGCTGCTCGCTCCCTAAATGCCGATGCTTCGATCACGCCCTAACTGCTCAGCAAACGCACGTTGCTTCACCGCTCATGCCCCTCTCAGTCACTCACACGAATCCACCTGCGGATGGCTGCCCAGTGCCCGAGACAACAAGCCCTCTGGAAAATTGGAAAAATGTGCTTGACAAACCCGCTCTTTTCAGCTATAATGACTACAACAATGATAAACGCAGTGATGGAGATGACGTCCCCTCTCCCAGTTTTCAGAGAGCTGCCGGTTGGTGCAAGGCGGTATTGGGGTTCGGACAGCTGGCTCCTGAGCAGCCCGCCGAAAGGTTATTTTCTTAGTAGGACGGGACGGGATTCTCCCGTTACAGGGATTGGTATTCGCCGTTTGTATGCGGCCGATGCTGAAAGTGGGCGCGCAGTTTATCTGCCGCCAATGGGAATGGTACCGCGGAAGTATTGAGCTTTCGTTTCCTTTATCCGCACGATGGCTGCGGGATGGAAACGGGGGCTTTTTTTATTGTTACACAATACCCCACCCGGTGCCTGTCAAAAAATGTGTATATTCATTCGATTTACTGATACAACAGAGAGGAACGGTCATCATGAAAAATTATCAGAAGTACACCCGTCAGTATTACCCGGTCGCAAATGCACCCGCACGCTGGATGACAAAAGACCACATCGAAAAAGCGCCCGTCTGGTGCTCGGTCGACCTCCGGGACGGCAACCAGTCGCTGATCATCCCGATGAGCCTGGAAGAAAAGCTCGAGTTCTTCAAACTGCTGGTGCAGGTTGGGTTTAAGGAAATCGAAATCGGCTTCCCGGCTGCGAGTGAGACCGAATATGAGTTCCTCCGCGCGCTGATTGAGCAGAACCTGATCCCAGACGACGTCACCATTCAGGTGCTGACCCAGTCGCGCGAACACATCATCCGCAAGACCTTTGAATGCCTGCGCGGCGTCAAAAAGGCGGTTGTCCACCTCTACAACTCGACCTCCTATGCACAGCGTCAGCAGGTTTTCCGCAAATCCAAAGAGGAAATCCTTGAAATCGCTGTTTCCGGCGCAAAGCTGTTCAACGATCTCGCCGAGGAATTCAAAGCGACCTCCGACACCGATCTGCGGTTTGAATATTCCCCCGAATCCTTCACCGGTACCGAGCCGGACTACGCGCTGGAAGTCTGCAACGCCGTCCTCGATATCTGGAAACCGACCCCCGACCACAAGGCTATCATCAACCTGCCGGTCACCGTCGAGCTTTCTTCCCCCCATGTCTACGCTAACCAGATCGAGTACATGTGCGACCATCTGAAATACCGCGACGCGGTCGTCGTCTCCCTCCATCCCCATAATGACCGCGGCTGTGCCGTCGCTGACTCGGAACTCGGATTGCTCGCAGGTGCCGACCGTATCGAGGGTACCCTGTTCGGCAACGGCGAGAGAACCGGCAACGTCGATATCATCACGCTGGCAATGAACATGTTCTCCCAGGGCGTTGACCCCGAACTGGATTTCAGCGATATGCCCCATATCTGCGAGGTTTACGAACGGGTGACCCGGATGCACGTCTATGAACGCCAGCCCTATGCAGGCAAGCTGGTCTTCGCCGCCTTCTCCGGTTCCCATCAGGACGC
>DCTE01000226.1:0-19862 GCA_002329405.1 Ruminococcaceae bacterium UBA1448
TTTGCTATAATACCATAGCTGGAAGTATTTGTCAACAAGCAAAATCATATTTTGTCGTATTTTATATTTTTCTGTCAGTGTTTACTTCATTTTTATATAATCCATCGTATTTCAGTCGAAACAAATTGATTTTCTGCTGCAACCGCTCGATATAGTGCTGATAAAATTCTCTGCGTGGCCAGTTTTCCATATCTATTTTATGAAAGGCCATAACAGACCTCCTCCATCTATCATTTGTTCTCCTGCAAGCTGCGAAATAATCCCTGACAACCTGTCAAAATGTCTTTCCATGCAGTCTCAAAATCATCTGTGTACGACGGGTCGGATACTTCCTTTCCGGGTTTACCGGCATATTCCATTCGCAAATGAATTTTTCCCTCAGTATCCCCGCCGCAGATCCGCTGCATATTTCTGATATTGGCATGATCCATCCCAATCAACAGGTCAAAGCGATCATAGTCGCTACTAACCATCTGGCGGGCGGCATGCCCATCGCAGCCGATTCCATGTTCTGCCAGCTTGCGGCGCGCCGGCGGATAAACCGGGTTGCCGATTTCCTCCCGGCTGGTCGCCGCTGAAGCAATCACAAATCGGTTGTCCAGTCCGGCTTTTTTGACAAGGTCTATCATAATATACTCCGCCATTGGGCTGCGGCAGATATTTCCAAGACAGACAAAAAGAATTTTTATCATTTGTCTTCAAACTCCTTTATCAAATCTATTGCCAGTATACCATAATTATCGCTGGTTTTCTACACTTTCTGCATAAGTGGGCTGTAGTGCCGGGATCTTGCAAGACCAAAGGTTGTCGCTCTGATTGATATATCCGTTAAACTCATATACCGGCTGATAAAAGCCTTTGGTATCATATACATAAGCAAGTTCACATTGTTCTATATACAGAGTATCTCCTGGCTGAAAAGGAACATATTGTTCAAAATTGCCGGCTTCCACTTGTTCAAATGCCTGGCTTTCAGAGAGGATCGTCTCATCTGCAACATATTCATTCCAGGTAATTTGGTAAAAGAAGCTGGACAAAGTTCCAGATTCATCAAACTGTATCATGACAGACCCTGTTTGAAACGCTTCCATTCCTTGCATAATATCCTGTTGCGGAGTAACATCCCACCGCAGGGTATCCCCGTTCTGAACAGAAAATTGCGCGGTTTCAGGAAGCAGCTCCAACTCTTTCATCCAGTTTTGATAACGGCTTTTCAACAGATCGGTTTGTTCTTCGGTCAGTTGTGCGGCATTTTCTGCAAAATTGGTATAACTCCATTCCCCGCTGCGAAAGAAAAAGAGCAGCCGGCATGGCGTACCGTTTGCGTCCTTTCCCAAATACCCCAGATTTTCATCTTCCCGACGTGTCAGATTGGAAAAAGTCAGGTTTTCCAAATTTTCAACTGCCGATTTGATTTTGCTGACATAGTTTTTATCTTCCGCATACTTATTCTGATAAATTGCGGCAGTTGTATTCTGTTCAGACATTTCCAATCCTGTCACAATCTTTACTTCTGACATATCCTCCTGAACCGCAGGCAGAATGCTCATGTTTCCATAGGGCTGGTGCGCATAAGCCAAAATCACGATACCCAGTGTCAGACCAATCATGCCGGGAATCAGCAGCATTTTCGCGACCGGTGCAAAGCGAATGGTTTTTTCACGTACCAGCGAAAGAACGGCCATGACGCAAAAATAGCCGAAAAGGCTCCCGATCAGATTATGGAACAGATCATCCAGTTCAAAAATACCGGTTCCCGTAAAGAATTGGATGACTTCAATCAAAGCGGTCACGGAAAAAGAAACGAGAAGTGTAACCCAAAACTTCTCCGCCTTTTTCCACAACAGCGGCAGCAGAAATCCAAGCGGTGCAAACATCAGCATATTAAAGAGAATCAGCTGCAATTCACTGACAGACCAGTGGTTCCACGCGCTGATATAACCGCTCATGAAATCAATATTCATTGAACCGGTGAAATTGGAACCACGGCTAAGAGAAGTTAGGCAGATGACCAGAATCAGCCAGCCAAACAGCAACGCTGCACAGGCTGCCTGCAATCTGTTGACCTTTTTTTCTCCGTGCAATACCTTTTTGTACATCAAATATCCGCCTGCCAAAACCAGCAGCAGAATAATTCCGGCAGCCAACGCCGGAATACCCCATCGAAACAGTGTTTGAAAAATTGTGACGATATCCATGCAACATCCTCCNNAAACTGGCCCTGTGTTTTCGATTCTATTATACCGAAAACACAGGGCCAGTACTTTAAGTTCATATTGATGAAATCCTAAGAAAATCCTAAGCTGCACTTTTTCCTGCTGGCAGTGTCACGATAATTGTCACCGTATCGTTTTCACTTTCCGCACAGATTGTCCCACCGTGCAGCGTGACAATTTCCTTTGCGATTGCCAGTCCAAGGCCGGTACCGCCTGAATCTGTATTTCTCATTTCGTCCAGCCGGTAAAATTTATCAAATAGTTTTTCCAGCTTCTCGGGCGGTATCCTCTTGCCCTGATTGCGAAATGAAATCTGGATGTTTTCGCCGCGTTGTTCTGCCGAAATCACGATTTCAGTATCAGGAAAGCTGTATGCCGCAGCATTTTTCAGGATATTATTGAAAACCCGGGCCAGTTTTTCGGGGTCGCCATAAATGGAAATATCTTCGCTTTCCATCTGGACAACAGAAGTGTTCCCGTTCTCTGCAAAAACCGGCAGCAGCTCGTCGGTAAGCTGGATCAGCATGTAGCAAAGATCTATATTCTCTCTGTTCAGCTGAATCTGCTGCAAACTGTACCTTGCGATCTCAAAAAATTCATTGGTCATCTTTTCCAGCTGATACGCCTTTTCCAGCGTAATCCGCGTATATTTCTGACGCTGGGCCTCCGGCATATCTTTCACCTCATCCAGCAGGTTCAGATAACCGATGACCGAAGTGAGCGGTGTACGGATATCATGCGCCAGATACATGACCAGGTCATTTTTCTGTTGTTCAGCAAGCTGTTCATAAAACAGGCGTTTCTCCATCGCTTCTTTCAGTAGATGCAGCTTCTGTTCAACCGAAGCCAGTTCTTCCGGCAGCTGAATCTCCGACACCTGGTCTGACAAAAGCATGCTCAGCTGATGGTCAACATCCTGAAATGGTTTTACAGATCTTTTTGAAAAAACAAATATCATGAGCAGCAAAGACAGGAACAAAAACAAAATTATACCAAAATATAAGAGGCTGTTTGCCCCAACCCCATACCCACGTATGACCAAAATTACAATAAAAATCAGTGAAACATACGCGGCAACCCCAAACAGCTGTAAAAAAGCCTTTACCTGCATCCGCGTATAGTCAGAAGTATTCTTATTTTTCAATTTTATATCCCACTCCCCAGATCGTTTTAATATATTTTGGACGATCAACTGAATCATGCAGTTTTTCTCTCAAATGGCGGATATGGACAGTGATTGTATTGTTTCTCTTGCTGTAGTACTCATCCTTCCAGATTCTGTGGAACAATTGCTCTGCGCTGATCACATTGCCGGCATTTTCCAGAAGGATCTGCAAAATCGTAAATTCGGTCGGTGTCAGGACAACCGGTTCCTGATGCAGGAAGCATTCATGCGTTTTGATATTCAGCGAAAGCCCCGCATGTGACAGAATATCCGTTTCCGCATTTTCTGAGATAAAGGGATTGTAGCGTTTATACCGTCTGATCTGTGCTTTGACCCTTGCCACCAGTTCCAAAGGGCGGAACGGTTTCGTAATATAATCATCCGCCCCCAGGGTAAGACCCGTCAGCTTATCCGTTTCTTCATCCTTCGCCGTCAGCATAATAATCGGAAAGGTATATTTCTCCCGGATTTTCTGGCAAAGGGTAAAACCATTCATTTCAGGCATCATGACATCCAGGACGGCAAGGTCCGGTTTCAGGTTGCTCAGACATGCCAAAGCATCTGTCGGAGAATAAAACTTGAAGACTTCAAAGTTTTCATTTTTCAAATACACTTCAATCAGATCAGCAATTTCATGCTCATCATCTACAATCATGATGGTATCCGACATAATAAGCCTGTCTCCTTTCTGCACCTGGTCACCGATACAATCCCTGTGAAAGAACTTTTACATTACCCATATTCTTTTATTTCAGAACATCCAATTCAATAATCTCGCCATTTTGCGGATGTTTGCCGCCCGTCAGTGCCTGCATCATCATCCCGTGACAGGCGACCACAACCTTCTGATCATGACAGTATCTGTTCAAAACAGCCATGACCCGCGCCCGCATCATCTCTGCACTTTCCCAGGACCGTTCCATTGCCTCAGGATAACAGCCGTTCATTTCGGTATATTCCTGATAATTCTTTTCAGCTGTTTCGTCATCCAAATAGGTATATTTCTTATCTGCCAGCCACTCGTGCAGATCTGTCTCGACAACAATCGGAGCACCCAGTTCCTTGGAAAGGATTGCAGCCGTCTGCAATGCTCTGGTATATGGCGAACTCAGGATAATCTGAGTCCCTTTCAACCGGACATCCTTTGCCGTTTCTTCGATCTGGCGGACACCTGTTTGGGAAAGCGGAGCTAGATTGACACCAAAGCCCTGATAAATCCTGCTGTTTTTCATTGAATAATCAGTTTGACCATGGCGGACGAGATAAAACATACCGTTTCCCTCCAAAAAGTTCTCAACAAAAGGAAAATGCCGCAGGATCTCTCCTGCGGCACCTTATCACGATGGTGAGCCACCGGAGGCTCGAACTCCGGACCCTTTGATTAAAAGTCAAATGCTCTGCCAACTGAGCTAGTGGCTCATAACGTAGCTATTATAACACCGTAGATTTGTTTTGTCAAGCAATTTTTACAATTTTTTATTATTTTTTGTTTTGTCGGCTAAAACAGTATTTATGATTCAAAATTCAGGAATTATGTCAAGTTCTTACGAAATTGCGTATAAACTGTCAATTTTATGTTGACGAAATATATATTATGCTATATAATATAATATGCAAATCATAATGGGCTGCATCCCGCGCAGCTGTAATTAAAGAAAGGACTGTTTATATGGCACAAACTGCAACTGCTGAGCCGCAGCAGAACAAAATGGGCGTCATGCCTGTCGGAAAGCTTTTGATCTCGATGGGGCTTCCGATGGTTCTGTCCATGCTGGTACAGGCTCTCTACAACATTGTTGACTCGGTATTCGTTGCCCAGATCAACGAGGCCGCCCTGACAGCTGTCTCCATGGCTTTCCCTGTACAGAACTTTATGATCGCCGCCGTCAGCGGTATGGGTGTCGGCGTCAACTCGCTGCTGTCCAGAAGCCTGGGTGAGGGGAACATTGAGGAGGCCAACCGTGCCGCCAATAACGGCATCTTTCTTTCCTTTATGACGATGATTCTTTTCATCCTCTTTGGTATTTTCGGCAGCCGTGCCTTTTTTGCAATCCAGACAAGCGACCCTGAAATCATCGAAGCCGGTGCTGCTTATGTCCGTGTCTGCTGCATCGGCTCTTTTGGATGCTTTGGCCAGATCATTTTTGAACGTCTGTTGCAGGCCACCGGTCAGGCACATCTGTCGATGATCACCCAGATGACCGGCGCGATCACCAACATCATCCTCGACCCGATTATGATTTTCGGCCTGCTCGGCTGCCCGAAGATGGGTGTTGCTGGTGCGGCACTGGCGACTGTTATTGGTCAGGTCCTTGCCTGTGTCATCGGTCTGATTATGAATATCAAGCTGAACAAGACGCTGACCATCAGCCCCAAATACCGTCCCAATGGCCGGGTTATCGCTGAGATCTATCGTGTCGGTCTGCCGTCTATCGCGATGCAGTCGGTTGGCTCGGTCATGAATATGGCGATGAACATGATTCTGATGGGCTTCACTTCCACTGCAACCGCAGTATTTGGTGTCTACTACAAGCTGCAGAGCTTCGCGATCATGCCGGTCATCGGCCTGTCCAACGCAATGATCCCGATTATTGCATTCAACTACGGCGCACGCAAGCGCAGCCGTATCAGCCAGACTGTCCGCTACAGCATGATTTCCGCTGAAATCTTTCTGGTTATCGTCACAATGGCATTCCTTTTCCTGCCGCAATTGCTGCTGCAGATATTCAGTGCTTCTGATCATATGCTGGCGATGGGCATTCCGGCTCTGCGGACAATGGGTCTGAACTTCCTGATCTGCGGTATCTGTATCTGCTCCGGTTCTGTCTTCCAGGCACTGGGCAATGGCGTATACAGTCTGGTTGTCTCGGTCATGCGTCAGCTGGTCGTACTGATCCCGGTAGCATGGCTGATGTCGCTGACCGGCAATCTTGAGCTGGTATGGCTTTCCTTCCCGATCGCCGAATTGATGAGCCTTGCAGTCAGCCTGTTCTTCCTCAGAAGAATTTATAAATTAAGATTGTCCAATATGCAATAACAAATAATGCTTAATAGAGCTTCAGGTCCCAACCGGGATTACCTGAAGCTCTTTTTTTGCGTTAGGACAATTATTTACGGTAAGTGGTACGTTCGAGGTATTCACTCCAGACGGTTTCAAACCAGTCGTCGGTTTTCGGCAGCGGACGGACTGGTACAAAGCTGGAAGTATACCCTTCTCCCGCCCTGACAGTCCGCATCCATTCTTCACGATGGGCGGCACCTGCCGGCAGGTACCGGTAGGCGGACAGTTCTGAACCATTTAGGCCAGCAAGCCGGACATCCCGGCCGTTTTCCGACAGCACCAACGCAGAACCTCTGCTGCCGCAGATTTCCCCGGCCGTCCTCATGGCCGACAGCACTGCCAGCTGGACGGTCAGCATATCCCGATTTTTGAAAGCAAAGGGCAGTTCCAGCGGAGAAGACAGACAGGTATCCTGATAAAAACCGGCAAGAGCGTCCCCGACCATTCCGGCTGCCCGCCCCATTCCGTCCATGGAACGGATCTCCGCTGCCTGACAGGTCATCTGATGCTGGAAATCTTCACGCTGACGCAAAACCGTCTGCTCACCACCATCCAGTAACTGCCGAATCTGGTCAAGCAGTTCAAGTGTTTTGCATCTGACTGCATCGTTCCATTCTTCGGCAGGCCGGGACGCAACCGTTGTATCGGCGATATGCTCCGCTGCCCGCTGGGAACCGACCTGAGTGGAATTGAGGGCACTTCCGCCCGGACGGGCAATTCCGAAGGTCCCGGCGACCTCACCAGCCGCATAAAGCCCTTTGACCGTCGTCTGCCAGTCGAGGTCTACAGCGAGACCACCGTTGTTGTGCTGGGCACAGACAGAGATTTCCAGCGGCTCATGGTACAGGTCAATACCGTGGGCAGCATACAAATCAATTGCCTTGCGGTTGATCTGTGCCAGCCGGGCAATTGGTGTTTTAACCAGTGCCCCGCAGCGCTGCAAGTAATATCGTGTTTCCTCCGACAGCCGGTCAAACCCATTTTCCAGCCCGGCAGGGTCGGTGCGAAAATCCAGAAAGACCCGGTTTCCCTTGTCCACCACTTCGTGATGGACAATCAGGTCGATGATGGAAGAACCCTCGATCTTGCTGGTATCAAAAGGCCACTGATACCCCTTGAGGAAAGCCATATCCAGCGCCTGCTGCGGCGTCTGAAAATATTCCGGCAGGAACTCCCGCTCATGCCCATCCCTGTCCACTGCAATATAGCGGGGAAGCGCCTGCTGGTAGCTGCCGGAAACGTTCCACCGAAATCCAATCGACGCCAATCCATACTGCCATTCCTGCAAATTGCAGCCGTCTGCACCCGCTTCCAGCGCCATACCTGTCATTCCAGTCTGGCTTTCCGGGTAGACCGAAGCCTGATAAATGATCGCAGGCCCGCCGGTCGCCAGGATAACCTGATTGCAGAGAAAGAGGGTTACGCCCCAATCGGATTCTGACAGGCGGTTTAGGTCGATCGCAAGCACGCCTTTGATATGATGATCTTCGGTGATCAGCCGGACAGCCTGCATCCGATCATAGATCGGAATTTGTTTCCGCATAACCGACGCTTCCAGCTTTTCGGTCATGATCTTTGAGGTCAGCGGGCCGCAGGATGTTGCCCGCCGGAATGGGTCGTGATCGGTCTTGTACCCGACATACTCCCCGTACCGGTTGGTTGGAAAGGGGACGCCAAGGTTGACCAGCTTCATAAAGGAACGCAGTGAACCGGCTGCTTCCGCCAATGCGGTATCTCCATTCACACTGCCGCCGTCAAACAGGTTCTTTGCCAGCAGCCAGACACTGTCCTGCGCATCCGAGCAGAGAGAAAGTTTATAGTAGGTCTGTTTGTCACTGCCGGTGTTGCGGGAGGTACCCATCCGTACCCCTTCGGTAAGTATTCCAATCTGACGGCGCCCGAGATCATACAGGGTATCTGCCGCGTTAAAGCCCGCGCATCCTGAACCGATGACCAGCGTATCCAGCGACAGGATTGCAATTTTCTGGCCGTCATGCTCCACAAATTTCATCCGTCACCCTCCTTGCCAGATGGTTACAGACGGCGGATGTGGAACCCGCCATCCGCATTCAGAACAGTACCGGTTCCGAAGTCCAGCAGACCCGAGCTTGCCGCCAGAACACAGTTGGCGACATCCTCCGGCTGTCCGAAACGCCGGATCGGCGTGATACCCTCGGCAATCATCTTTTCATACTTTTCATGGACAACGGCGGTCATATCGGTCGCAATGATGCCAGGGCGAACCTCGAACACCGGAATCCCGTAATCCGCCAGCTCGTCGGCAAACAGCTGGGTGACCATTGAAATACCCGCTTTGGAGATACAGTACTCCCCGCGTGAAGTCGAGGAAGTATAGGCGGAGATAGAGGAGATATTGACGATGCGCGGGGTATAATCCGGCAGGGATTTTTTCTGACAGGCAATCATCCGGTTAGCCGCTCCCTGGCACATAAAGAAGGTCCCTTCACAGTTGATCTTCATCAGCCGTTCAAAACTTTCCGGGGTTGTTTCCAAGATATTGAGCCGGACCTTGCAGGCGACGCCGGCATTGTTGACAAGCAAATCAATCCTTCCAAACTTTTCCAGAACGCTGTCCAGCAGCCGTTCCCGATCGGCAGCGTTTGAGATATCACAGGAATAATAACAGGCTTCCCCTATCCGGTTCAGCTCTTCCATCAGCACGGTCACTTCCGTTTCAGGGGTCACCGCGCACAAGACGGTCAGATACCCATTTTCCAGCAGCTTTTTTGCAATCGCCAGCCCAATTCCACGACGGGCACCAGTGACAATGGCAACCTTTTTCATAGACAGATACGCTCCTTTCAATGGTTCCAGCTTACGGTTTGGCATTTCTGACCGCTTCACGGTAGAGGTCGGTATACACCCGGTCGCGGACGACACATCCGGCCTTTGACCCCAGCCGCATCAGCTGGGAACATTTCCCGCAGGAGATGCAGCACTGTCCTGCGTCCATTCCCTTTCCCGACAGGATATCCTCCGCAAAGGTCGGGTAAGCAAATGCCATCCGTCCAAAACCAGCTATTTTATAGTATCCATTTTCAATCGCACCAGCCGCCATTTTTCCGGCAAACTGCCGCAGATAGCTGACCCCGGAGCCGATCACCGTCAGATCGGGATAAGCCGTCTGGACAGTCCTGATGCAGTCGAGCATCCGTGCAACACCCGTCAGCGGGTCCTCCGGCAGCGGGTAGGGCTGCCAGTCAGCCGGACGGTTGACATGAGGATTGACATACGGATTGCCGATCGTGATATCCAAAAGGTCAATTCCCAGCTGCTTATGAAGAATCCCGACCAGTTTGACCGGTTCTGACAGGTCGGGCGTCAGACCGCCGTCCGGGCTGACACCAAAGCCATACGGCCAAGGGAAACCGTCGTAAATATTCAGACGGGAGGTGACCAGAAAGCCACTCCCAACCGACGCCTTTGCCGCCATGATGCTTTCCCGCAGAAAACGGGTACGGTTTTCAAAACTGCCGCCAAAATCACCCGGACGCTGATAGGCGGAGAGCAGCTCACTACCCAGATACCGGTGGCAGGATTTGATGTCCACCCCATCAAAACCGGCCTTTTCGGCCAGCCGGGCAGCTTCCCCCATCCGTTCGGTCAGCCGGTGGAGATAATCGTCGGTAACGATTCGGTCACTGGCAATGGGCGCGTCCTTTTCAAACAGCGGGTTGTTATAGGCGATCAACGGTGCAGGAACTCCCTGCGGTTTGCTGTACCGACCCGAATGGGTCGCCTGCATAATGATGATGGGGGCAAAGCCGTGTTTTTGCATCGAGATCTCCCGGATACGGTCGTTCATCGCCCGGAAGGCATCAAGGTTTTCTTCTCTGATCCACAGCTGGCGGGGGTTGGCGCGGCCTTCTTCCCAGACTGCTGTCGCCTCTTCCCAGATCAGCCCGGCTCCGCTGGCGGCGAATTTATCATACCGGCGCAATGTCAGCTCATCCGGTTTGCCGTCGGCTGTACCGTCACACCCCTCCATTGGCTGAATTGCAATCCGGTTGGGGATGGTTTTGCCGCCGACCGTCGCCGTCTCCCGCAAAACTGCTTCATTTCCAAACGGAATCGACAAATTTTGCGCGGCAATTTTCTGTTTTAACTCTTCCAGTGATTTGTACTGAAACATGCTGTATTCCTCCCAGGTCTGATTGCAGGCCGGGATTTTTCCCCAAAACCCGCTTGTTTTCCACTGATTTTATGATAAAATAAAACCGGATGAATGTGTAGGCTTTGCTTTGGATTCCATATGTAAAATTTGCTTTTTTGAAAGCTGCAAATTCCCTCTCCCGCAAATTTTACATATCTTTTGACAAGAAAAGCAGACAATTTCGTGATCAAATACAGTATCCTGAAAGACAGAATACTCAAAATACTTTTTGGAAGGACGAACGATATGCACAACTTCCGAACCGGGCTGACTTCGGTCACCTTCCGGCAGAAATCCATTGACCAGATTATTTTAATCGCCGGTCAGGCCGGCCTGACCGGCATCGAATGGGGCGGAGACGTCCATCTCCCACCCGGAGAAATCCGGCTGGCTGCCGCAACGGCCAAAAAAACCCATGCAGCCGGACTGGAGGTTTTGTCCTACGGTTCCTATTACCATGGGGACGAAACAGAAGATTTCCAACCAGTACTTGCAACCGCAAAGGCACTGGAGGCACCGGTCATCCGGGTATGGGCCGGGCACAGCAGCTATGAAGAGAGTACACCCGAGGAATTTACGGCACTGGCGAAGCGATTTGCACAGGCGGCAGAGCTTGCAGCAAAAGAAAACATCCGGGTTGCCTTTGAGTACCACCGCGGCACCGCTACCCAGACCATCGACGGCGCGCTTGCCCTGCTGAACGCCGCCGGTCATCCCAACCTGTCCTGCTACTGGCAGCCAAACCCCGATATCACCCAATCAGAACAGCTGGCAGAGATCGACGCCCTCCTCCCCTTTTTATCCAACATCCATGTCTTCACCTGGACCGGTGCCAACATCCGTCATCCGCTCTCCGACGGGACGGAGCGATGGCTGGAATATCTCTCCCATCTCCCGGAAGACGGAAGCGGACATGACCTGATTCTCGAATTTGTGCAGGACGACCGGGAGGACGCCCTTCTGCAAGACGCAAAGACGCTGCACAACTGGCTGAACCGGCTGGACTGATCAATTTAAAGGAGCGATTTGACATGAAAACACCAGCAGCTTTTATCAACCGTTCCCCCGACAACAGAATCTTTACCGCATTTGACCCGCAGACAATCACCCGTTTGCGGGAAACACTCGACCTGCCCGATCAGGTGATTCTCTCTTCCGAACTGGAACAGTACCGGGAACGGCTGGCAAAAACGGAATATCTTTTCTCGACCTGGGGAATGCCCGCTCTGGATGAAGCGACGATCCGGGAATATCTCCCGGCATTGAAGGCGGTCTTTTATGCGGCAGGCTCCGTTCAGGAATTTGCACGTCCCTATTTAAACTGCGGCGTCAAGGTTTTCAGTGCCTGGGCTGCAAATGCCGTACCGGTCGCCGAATTTACGGTAGCAGAAATCGTGCTTTCCGGCAAAGGATACTTTTTGGGGATGCGGCGGCAGCAAACCGGCGGACGGGAAGCGTTTTTGCGGCTGAGTGAATCGCTGCCCTGCAACTATCAGGTAAAAGTCGGACTGCTGGGCGCGGGAATGATCGGTTCGATGGTGGCGGAGAGACTGCGGCAGTACGATTTTGAGGTGTTAATCTATGACCCGTTTGCCAGCGATGAAAAGCTCGAAAAACTGGGGGCCAAGCGTGCCGGACTGGACGAGATCTTCTCGGAATGCCAGATCATCTCCAATCATATCGCCAACCTTCCTGCAACCCAAGGAATGCTCAGCTACCGGCAGTTTTCCAGGATGAAACCCAACGGCGTTTTTATCAATACAGGGCGCGGCGCACAGGTTGTCGAGAAAGACCTCGTCCATGCCCTGCGGGATTGTCCCGATCGTACGGCCCTGCTGGACGTCACCTGGCCGGAACCGCCCGAAGCGGACAGCCCGCTGCTGAGGATGGAAAACGTCATCCTGACCCCGCATATCGCCGGCAGCATGAATCAGGAGATCGCGCGGATGGGACGTTATATGGCGGATGAATATCGAGCATTTGCCGGGGGGAAAGAATGCAAATACCAGGTAACCCTCAAAATGCTGGAAACGATGGCGTAACGGGATGGAACCGGCTTTAATATCTCAGCTGCGGTACAGCGACACCGAACAATCCCCTCACAGCCATTATCATCTTTCCTGTGAGATGGTACTGGTCTGCGAGGGGGAGGCAGAATTTGTAATCGACGGGCGGCAGTATCTTGCCGCCGCAGGTTCGATCGTATTTATCAGCAGCTATGAACAACACGAAATCCATATCCGCAAAATGCCCTACCGCCGGTATTTTGCGATGGTGCAGGCAACCGAAATGGAACGGCTGTTTCCCGCCTCGGTCCTTCCAGGTATCTTCCGAAACCGCCCGGCAGGATTTACCCACTGCGTTTCCCTACAGGCGTTTGGAGAGGAACCGGAGCGAATCTTTGCAAGACTGGCGAAAGAATGGGAATCCAGTGCGCCTTATGCGCGACAGATGGTCAAAAACCTGCTGGAACAGCTGTTGATTCTGGTCTACCGGGCCTGTCCGCAGAATTTTACCGCCCTCGAAAATAATACCGGAAACCGTATCCGCGATATCCGGCAATATATCGAACAGCATTTTGCCGAAGAGCTGAAGATTGCTGAAATTGCACAGAAATTTTATATCAACCATTCCTACCTGACCCATGTTTTCAGGCAGCAGGTCGGCTATAGCCCTAAACAGTATATTCTGCTAAACCGGCTTTCCTATGCGCAGGAGCTGCTGGAAACGACCCAATTGCAGGTATCCCAGATTGCCTACCGGTGCGGGTTTGGAGACGTCAACAATTTTATCCGGGCTTTCCGTATCTATTCCGGCCTCTCCCCCAACCAGTTCCGCCAGCAGCGCGGACAGGGAGCAGCGTCAGGCGGAAGGACGGCCCAAATCAGACAAGGACGAAAAGAGGATGAATCTATATGAATCCGGTTAGAAAATATTGGCTGGACAATATGCTCAAAATTGTCACACCGGTGCTGAATGCACTGTCTCAGGACCGTCTCCGCCGGGAAATGCCAGTCGAGTGTCAGAAAGAGGTGACCGATCGCGCAAACTATACCTATCTGGAAGCCTTCGGACGGGTTGTGACTGGAATCGCGCCATGGCTGGCTGGAAAGCCGGTTTCAGAAGAGGAAGAAACCCTCCGTCAAAAATATGCCGCACTGGTCCGCCGGTGCATCCAGGTTGCGGTCGACCCGGATGCTGCAGACAAAATGAACTTTTCCGATGGCGACCAGCCGATCGTCGACGCAGCCTTCCTTGCGCAGGGAATTCTGCGTGCTCCAAAAGAACTGTGGGACCCGCTGGACGATGTCACCAAAGAACGACTGCTGGACGCGATGCGGCAGACCCGTTCCCGCCGCCCATATAAATGCAACTGGCTGTTGTTTTCAGCAATGATCGAATGTCTTTTGCATCACGCCGGTGCGGCCGACTGGGACCCGATGCGGATTGACTATGCACTGCTCAAGCATGCCGAATGGTACAAAGGGGACGGATGGTACGGAGATGGCGACACCTTCCATCTCGACTATTATAACAGCTTTGTCATTCAGCCGATGCTGCTGGATGTTCTGGACGAGATGCGGGATGAATTTGAGGACTGGCGAGAGTTTGCACAGGCAGCACGGCTGCGGGCTGCCCATTATGCCGCCCATCTTGAACAGCTGATCTCCCCAGATGGAACCTATCCGCTGTTTGGCCGGTCGCTAACCTACCGTTTTGGTGCGTTTCACGCGCTGGCGGCAGAGGTTTATCACCATAACCTGGAAGAAAATATCACCCCTGCACAAGTCCGCTGTGCACTGACAGCGGTTATCCAGAAGATTCTTTCTTTTGATGATATGTTTGATCCCAACGGCTGGCTGCAAATCGGTGTCTGCGGCCATCAGCCGGAGATGGGAGAACGGTATATTTCAACCGGAAGCCTGTATCTGTGCAGCACCGTTTTTCTGCCGCTTGGGTTGGATGAAAACGATCCATTCTGGAGCGCACCGGATGAGGACTGGACAATGAAAAAGCTGTGGATGGGACAAAACCACCGCTGTGGGCACGCGCTCGACCTCTGAAAAGATAGCTGGCAGCTGTTCATTCTCTACCAGTTCGTTCTCCAACATTTCCTTTTGAGCAGCCGAATAATCAAATACAGCTGCTCATCCCAGGAAAAGACCACCAGATTCTTACGAAAAAGATAGAACAGTTTGTATTGAAAATGAAGATAAAACACCAGAATCGCCAGTAGGCGATTCTGGTGTCTGCAAACATACGAATGTTTATCTGACAAACTTCGACTTCATAATGATCGACAGGATATTGGAAGCACATCTCTGTACATCACCGCGGCAGATTCGTCTGACATTGTTGGAACGGCCACGATAGGTAATAACCTGTCCATCGTCCGAAACGGTTCCGACCTCTTCATCCAGCGGCTGGTAGAATGGCTTGAAATTCTGAGGGTCTTTCATGAATTCTTTCATGCCGTTAGCCTTGACAAAGACCGGTTCCCCATCAACCAGAATCTTTCCATCCACAACTGCGGCGGTATGGCCGTCTGCAAGGCGGACGCTGATCTGTTCATCTCCGTCGGCACAGGGTTCAAACGAATTCCACCGGGCAGTATATGCCGGCAAAAAGGGAATCTCTTTTTCCATAACGACCTGTCCGCGATCGTCAAACAGCGGGGAAACCGTCTCGACTTCCTGAAGAATGTTGAGTACGCGGGATTTACCGCCCGGCATGATCAGGTCGTTACCGGCGTGCATCGAGATCCAGGGCGTGCTGCTGCCGCCGTTCCAGTCGGTCATAATCAGGCCTTCAAAGCCCCATTCTCCCCGCGCCAGATTGGTACACAGGTCAAAACTGTCGGCGGTCGGAACGCCATTGATCAGGTTATAGGAAGTCATGATGCTCCACGGCTGGGACTCTTCAATCGCAATCTTGAACGGTTCCAGATAGATTTCCCTGAGAGCACGCTGGCCGACGACCGAATTAGACATATGACGGTTGAGCTCCTGATTGTTGGCGGCATAGTGTTTGATACAGCCGCCGCATCCAGGCACGCTCTGGATGCCCTGAATCATGGCTGCCGCCATCTTGCCGGCTACCAGCGGGTCTTCCGAGTAGTATTCAAAGTTGCGTCCGCACATCGGGTCGCGCTGGATATTGATACCGGGGCCGAGTGCAAGCGCAATTTGCAGGGCTTCCATGTCCTTCGCCATCCCGTATCCGACTTTTTCCATCACCACAGGGTCAAATGACTGGGCCAGGAGGGTTCCGACCGGCCATGCGGTGCAGAAATGGTACACCGTCGTTTTTTCACCGGTGTCCAGCTTGGTTGCCTCGAACTGCTGGGTCACGCGGATACCGCCGGGACCGTCGGCCATAACGATCGAAGGGATACCGAAGGTATCTTCCATCTGATGGGTCGTTTCGCCCGCCGCACCAGGAACCGATTCCGAGCTTGCACCGACAACAGGATGGTCGGCATCTGCTACACCCCAACCGGTTCCGCAGCAGATGTCTGCGAGCTGTGCATTGGACAGCTGGGCGACAAATTCTTCCATTGAAACAAGGCCGTTATAGACATCAACCAGTTTCCAGTCAGCTTTCGGTACAACACTGACCTTTTCATATGGCATAACGGGCTGATAAGATGCGTCGGTCGTATAGGTAACCACCGATTCATCGGCATAGCAAGAGCGGCCATCCACCGTTTCCGGCATCTTTTCCAGCTGCAATACCGTAACGCCGTTCCACTTTTCCTCGTCCGGGCGTACAGTCCAGCCTTTCAGCTGGTCCAGCGTCTCTTTCAGCGGCAAAGCGATGTCCACTGTACGGACGCAGCGGGTTTCGGGGACCGACAGGCTGCAAACCGGGGAGGTATCGCAGGAAGAAGTCCCGACGCTGACATGATAGCTGCCGGCAGACAGGATATAACCGCCATGCTGTTCGCTGTAGGAAGCGAGCGATCTGACGGGGACAGCGATCTCAACCGTCTGCTGGCCGCCAGGCTGGAGGCAGCCGGTCTTCTGGAATCCTCTGAGTTCTTTTGCAGGCATATCCAGTTCCGTCACCGGGGCGGACACATACAGCTGTACAACTTCCTTACCGGGGCAATTGCCGGTATTGGTCACCCGGACAGAGACTTTCAGCGTTTCCCCATCCAAAGCTGCCTGGTACTGATCCAGTGCAAAGGAGGTGTAGGAAAGGCCATATCCAAACGGATAACCCGGCTGTTTGCCAAATGTATCAAAATAACGGTAGCCGACATAGATTCCCTCAGGATAGGGAGCCTGAATCGGGTCTTTCAGGAAAACGTCCGATGTCGGATAATCCTGATATTTTTCTGCCCAGGTAGCGGTCAGCTTACCCGAAGGAGTGACACGCCCGGTCAGAATATCCAACACTGCTTTGCCGCCCTCCTGTCCGGCCTGCCCCATCAGCAGGATCGCGTCCGCTTCAGACTGGTTCAGATCTTCAACTGAGATCGGTCCGGCTACGTTCAAAATCACAACCAACCGGGCAAACAGCTTTCTGAGCAGCCGGAGATTTTCCTTTTCCGTCTCAGCCAGCCGGTAATCACCGATTTCAACCGTCTTGCCGTCGATGGTCACCGTCTGGGTCATTGCACGGTCGTTTCCTTCACCCGAATTGCGGGAGATGACAAACAGCGCGGTATCGGTCTGATTGCAATACGGTTTTACCATCTCCTCAGTCAGTGTCTGTTCCGGGAACGCAAAAACAGACATGACATGGTCTTTCTGTGCATCGCGGGCGCGGTCATATTCAACCGTGTACTCACGCAGCAAAGCACTGCTGACAACCGTATATTCATCCTCCATCGCATTCAGAACATTGATATGATAGCGGGGAGAAAGGTTGATATTCGCGTCACCGCCGCCGGAAAGTCCGCCATTGAACGGGTCGCCGGAACCTGTACCGCCGCGCACTGTCCGGGCAGCACCATTGCCAAACAGTGCGACCGTCTGACCGGACGCCAGCGGAAGGACAGCGTTGTCATTTTTCAGCAGAACCATACCTTCTGCCGCCGCATGACGGGAAATCTCTGCTCCATTGATTTCCCGCTCAGACATTGGCGGGAAAACTTTTACATCAGCCATGTTGTTCCTCCTTATTCGTGTTCGATATCAAGCATCTGAACGTTATGATCTTCCCAGCAGCAGGGGGCCCAATTGGGCAGACCATCACCGTTGGGATTACCCGATTTGACAAAATTGCACCAGTAATCGCAGATCTGATCAGCCAAACGCATATCCGCATCGGTCATCGGACGCCAACACCGCCCAAGCGTACGGAAGACATACCACAATTCGGACGAATGGAACGCACCCTGGTTGTCACCCGGAAGCTGACGGCAGAACTGATAGACATATGCCGGTTTTCTGCCATGCAGCTGATTGATCAAACTCCAGTTGACGCAGCCACAATAGATGGAAGAATTACGTCCGTCGGTACCCGGCTGGACCATCATATCATTCAGGCAGCTGCCCAACATATACGGGATATCGGGGTAATTGCCCTTTTCCAGCACTTCATTATAACCGTCGGTCAGCAGCACGCCGTCCATGACCGGTGTAAACGGAAAGCCGAGTCCCATCCCGAAGGATACCGGCATCAGTTTAAACAGGCCGTCCATCAGCTGCTGAGGAGAGAGGGCGCGCATCTGTTCAAGGGACGAAGCGCCGCAGATTTCCATATATTTGTTGCCGAGCATCTCCGCCTGTTCAAGGGTTCTGTTGCTGTTAAAGCCGCCCTTATAGCCGCCGCCCGATTGCAAAATCGCACCGGCGATCATGCCTTTGGTGAGGGGGGAAGAGAGCAGGTTCTGGACGCTCATTGCGCCGGCAGACTGGCCAAAAATCGTAATTTTGTCCGGGTCACCGCCAAAGTTTGCGATGTTGTCGCGCACCCATTGCAGCGCCGCGATCTGGTCATAAATGCCGTAATTGCCGCAGCAGCCGTCGGGGTCTTCCTGTTTAAGGCCGGGGTGGGCAAAAAATCCGAATGCACCCAGCCGGTAGTTGATGGTGACAAGAATCACGCCTCTGCGTGCAAACGCTTCGCCGTCAAATTCGATCTCCGAGCCGAACCCGTTCAAAAATGCGCCGCCATGGATATAAAAGGCGACCGGCAGCTTTTGAGCGGTCGAAACGTCCGGCGTCCAGATGTTCAGATACAGGCAGTCCTCGTCCATTTCGGGCATAAACGCTGGATTTTCATAAAACTCTTTTGCATAATTGATGCCCTGTCCGTCACGGGGAGGTTCCTGGACCGTCTGCCAGGCACGATGGGAAAAGTGGTCCGCTTTGCGGANNCAGCGCAGCGCGCCGACCGGCGGCTGTGCATACGGAACTCCCAGAAACTTTGCGTAACCTTTTTCCTGAATACCTTCCAACATACCGTATTGTGTCTGCACTATCAACATGAGTATACTCCTTTTCTAATAATAAGAGACCGGACACAGAATTCTGTCCGCATCCAGTCTCATAAAGGTTGAAATGATGAAATTATCTTTCGAGGTAACGGTCGTAAGCAGCCTGGGTAATTTCGATTGCACGAGCGAGNNACTCATCCCATCCTGTCTCAATATCCAGCACACCGGTGATGAACTGAGTGGAATTTTCTTTTGCGTAGGTCTCGATGTCGGTCATGATTGCTGCACGTTCAACAGATTCTTCCTGGGTCAGAGACAGAGTCGGCAGTGTCCAGTCCTGACCAGCCGAGCTCCAAACGTCGTAAGACTCGATATCCTTTTCAGGAACAGCAGCCAGCTCACGGGTCCAGTCATACAGGCAGGCAACAGAAGACGGAGGCATCAGGAAGTTTGCCTGGGCCTGCGAGAAGGAGTAGGTCTCGTTATTCAGAACCTTATCGGTAAAGACAGGTGTGCCGTCGTCGCCCAGTGTGTAGGTATCGCCCTCTACACCGTAGTTCGCGAGCATACCGCCCTCTTCGGTGAAGAGGTAATCCAGCCAGCGCAGTGCCAGTTCCCAGTTGGAGCAGTTCGCAGAAACAGACCNNAAAACATCACGGTAACGGATATGCAGTTCGTCGCCCTCATTGACAACAGGAGAGGTAACAGGAATGATGTACATATCGGTATCTTCAGAGGATGCCTCATACAGAGACGGCATTGTATACATGGAGGTCCAAGCACCAGTCTTACCGGTGATGACAGAGGTCATATCGACCATGAACGCATCCTGAGCCATGAAGTCGGGGTCGATCAGG
>DCTE01000226.1:19929-27504 GCA_002329405.1 Ruminococcaceae bacterium UBA1448
AGGTCAGGCTCAGAGGTGCATAAGCACCCAGCTGATCCTTGAATCCGGTCAGTGCTGCTTCCCATTCATCGAAGGTGGTGGGAACTTCCATACCAAGCTCATCCAGCCAGTCTTTACGCATCTGCATGCCGTACCAGGGGCCCTGTTCTTCGGCAGAAATTGCGTAGACGCAGGCCAGCCGGCCGGAGTCAGTCTTGGTATCGATTTCGACCTGAGGGTCAGCCTTGCGGAGAGCCTGGTAGTTGGGCATATATTCGTCGACCTTATCGGTCAGATCCATAAAGTAACCATCGTCGATACTTGCGTCCAGACCGTCACTGTAATAGTTTGCAACGCCGTAAACCATGTCGGGAATCTGGTTGGAAGCGATCATCAGGTTAAAGTTGGTACCAAAGTCAGAAGAGGAGNNCTCCTCTTCTGACTTTGGTACCAAAGTCAGAAGAGGAGTTCATCATCCAGTCAATATGGACACCTGTCTTTTCTTCCAGAGCCTGGAAAAATTCGTTGTCGTTGTAGTCGTCAACAACGATCGAAGCATTGGCATCCAGTGCGATGAAGTAGGACAGCGATTCGCCATCAGACAGCGGAAGGGTGATTTCGGTAGAGGCAGGTTCGCCGCCGGCAATGCTGCTTTCACCTTCAGCTGTGCTGCCGGTGTTGCTTCCAGTGCTGCTGTTATCCGAAGAGTTGCCGCAGCTGACCATTGAAGCAGCAAGCATCAGGGTCAGAAGAAGAGCAAGTGCCTTTTTGGAATTTTTCATGATTTGTTTCCTCCTGTTGTAAACGTAAAAGTGGATATGTCAATCATCCTTTGATTGCGCCGATCATGACGCCCGATTCAAAATACTTTTGAATAAAAGGATAAAAGATAAACATTGGAACGGTCGAGACCATAATGGTGCAGTATTTGATCAGCTGTTTGTACAGCGTTGAGTCGCCAGTCTCGGTAGCCGACCCCATCGCCGTCGTTGTACTGGAATCCGCAGTAATCAAGATCTCACGCAGGATCAGCTGGAGCGGGAATTTGCTTCTGGTTCTCAGGAAGATCATTGCGTTAAACCAGGAGTTCCAGTTGCCAATGACGAAGTAAAGAACAACCGTTGCAAGAGTCGCCTTGATCAGCGGGAGCATGATTCTGAACAGGATGGTGAAACGTCCTGCGCCGTCCAGCATCGCAGATTCTTCCAGGCTGGCCGGAACCCCCTGCAAAGCAGTACGGACAAGGATCAGGTTGAATGCGCTCATGCAGGACGGGATGATCAGCGCCCAGCGGGAATCGTACATATTCAGCGTCTGGGTAACAACGATGTAGAAAGGAATGATACCGCCCGAGAACATCATCGTAAAGCTGATTCCCAGCATCAGCGGATTGGCCCACAAAAAGTCCTTGCGGGAAAGCGCATAAGCCGCCATAACGGTAAAGAACATACCGATAATTGTACTTGCGATAACATAAAGGAAAGTATTCAGATAACCAGTTACGATGTTGTTGTTGGAGAAGACCATCTGATAACCATTCAGGTTAAAGCCGCTGATTCTCCAGATAATACCTGTCTGGTTCAGTACCCAGGAAGCATTCGAGAACGAAGCACAGGCGACATGCCATACCGGCATGAGACAGATAATCATCATCAGCGCAAAAAACGTATAGTTCAGTACGTTGAACAGTACACTGCCAACGGATTTATTTTTGACCATTGCCATGACAGCAGATTTCCCCCTTTATTAGAACAGTCCCGACTCGGTGTATCTCTTACTGATCGCATTGGATACGCACAGCAAGGTGAAGTTGATAACCGAGTTGAACAAGCTGACTGCGGTAGAATAACCGTAGTTGAATTCCTGAAGACCTTTTCTGTAAACAAAGGACGAAATAATGTCCGCCGTTTCATAAACCTGAGAGTTGTACAGCAGGATGGTCTTTTCATAACCGACCGACAGCATCTGGCCGATTCGCAGGATCAGCATGATTACGATGGTATTCATGATGCCAGGGATGGTGACATGGAGGATTCTCTGGAACCGGTTGGCGCCGTCAATCTCTGCCGCTTCATACAAGCTCTTATCGACACCGGCCAGCGCCGCTACATAGATAACTGAACCAAAGCCGACGCCCTGCCACAGGTCAGAAATAACATAGATTGGCCGCCAGTAGCTCGGGTTTGCCAGCAGGTTGCTGTAGTCCCCGGTGATTGCACCGACCAGCGAAGTAATCGCGCCGTCCGATGCACAGAAGTCGACGATAATACCGGCGACAACGACCATCGAAATAAAGTTCGGCATGTAAGAGATGGTCTGAACCGTTCTCTTATATTTCTGGCTGCCCAGCTCGTTGAGCATCAGCGCAAAGAAGATAGTGAACGGGAATTCAATACCCAGCTGCAATAAGCTCAAAATCAAGGTATTGCGGATAACACGCCAGCAATAAATGGAACCAAAGAAGTCTGCAAAGTTCTTAAACCCGACAAACTGAGAACCCAGCAAGCCAAGTTTGGGCTTATAATTTTCAAACGCCATCAGCAGACCGCCCATCGGCATATAACAGAAAATGACGAAGAATGCGATTGCGGGAGCGACCATGATAAAGAGCGGCCAGTTTTTCACTAAATCTCGCTTAATATTATGGAGAGAATATTTATGTATTCTGACCGTCCCTCCTGCCGCCGAAGATGCTACCGTTTTGTTCATTGTTACCAGTACCCTTCCCTTCAAACAGATTTTGTACCGAACCGGACAGAAATTTTGAATAAATTCTGTGCCGAATCACAACTGTATTATAAATTTTTATGAACAAAATTTAAAGAGCCAAAATTTTTACTACTGAAAAAATCGGATAAAAGAAAAATTTGGGCAGTTTGACCAGCCTTTTTTTTCATACATCCAAAAATTTTTGAACGGTACCAAAAACTGCGGTCAAAGTTTCTCCTCTGACTGCCGTCTGCAATAGAAAACCGGAATCTTTTCCCTGTATCGGTCAAAAGATTCCGGTATTAACAGGCTGGTACAGATGATCAGCCTCCCATTATTTTTCTGTTTTGTTTTTTTCCTGATATTCGCTTGGTGTGATTCCTTCGTAGCGTTTAAATGCGCGTACCATCGACCTGGTTTCCAGATAACCGACCTTCTCAGCTGTTTCCCGGACAGTCAGCCCATCTTTCAGCAACTCCTTTGCGAACGACAGACGAACCATATGAATCTCATCCAGAACACCACGCCCTGCGACATTTTTATACCGTCGGCTGAGGGTAGACAGATTCATATGCAGATAATCCGCAATCATACTCGCATTCAGTGCGGCATTCTGATAGTTCTCCCGGACATATGTCTGGACGCTGTATGCCAGCTGATCCCCCTTATCTACAGGAATCTCCTCAGTTTCCTGACTGCAAAGCATTTCAAAACATTTTTTCAGTTCCCGGCTCATCTTATCCATCGAAGTTTGACGCAGCATCTGCCGCACAACCACATTCCTTTCCTTTTCTGGAAGCTGAATAGCCATCAATTCCACCAGAAGATTGAAACGGCTGTGCACCAGTTCATACGGAAGGCCTGTTTCAACCAGGTCGCACTGGAGAATCTGGGTCAGACAATCTTTAGCCCGTTCCAGATTTTTATTATCCAGATATCCAGAAAATTGTTCCAAACGATTTATGAATCCCCCATACCCATCCGGCTGCGGCTCAAGCTGCACGACCTTGGCGGTATCGTCCCGGTCTTTCTGCCAGAATTCATCGCCATGGTGTGCCCGCTGAACCAACTCCCACCCCTGAGGTGCATAGGTCAGCTGATCATATGCCGGGCTGACATAGCCCAGCACCTTCAGATTCAGTGCCTTTTCTGTCAGTTTAATTGCACGGTTGATTTCCGTCGTTTGCAGCTCAGAGCCTTCCTCATCCTGTACAATCATGACAATACTGTTTTCCATACGGATACACACACCATTGCGTGTTTCCAACAAGACCTCTTCTAAAATATTGCAGACCGCGAAATACAGCATGTCCATCGTTTCCATATACTTTTCCTGAGGGACATTCTGGAAAAATTCGGAATTTTCAGGATGAATAATGCAAAACATCAGCATGTGATAGGTCTGTCCATCTTCGATATACTGAGAAAGGATAGACGAATCCCGGCTCAATCCCGTCAGATACCGCCCGATGTACTGGCTCCGTTTCTGTTCTCTTTCCAAATACAGCCGGTTTTCCAGTGATTCCTTTTCTCCGGCAAAGTTGCTGATTGCCCGTGTCAGGCTTTCCACACTGCTGATTTCGATATCCTTTTCACCATGTTTGTGCATGAATTCGACAATATTCTGAAAAGGCGACCAGGTCTTCCGGCTCCAGAGGACACTGAACAAAACGCCGATCAGAAAATAAGCAACCAGTTCAATGACCATCTGTTTGCGAAGGGCATATATACCTTCGTAATACACTTCACGGTCTGTCAAAAATCCATATGTAAGTTCACTGACAGAGGATGGATAGACAAAATACAAATAGCGTTGGCCATCCAGCGTAACTTCTCCATTCTCTTCAAGATTCTCAATCCTGAGGATCGCCTGCTCAGCATTCTCACTCCCATAAATAAACGCTCCGTCCCGGTCCATCAGAAAAACTTCCGACGTTTCACCGTCCCAGATATTCAGAATGGAAGACAGATTCATAAGCTGTCCGATGCAGGACTGCTTTTCCTTATAATCATCAGAATACTGGTTTTGCAGTACAAGCGCATAAGGAACCCCGTCCAGGTTATATACAATCTGTATCCCGGAAATATACTTTTGCTGATCAAAAGCATCCAGCAATACATCCAGATCAAAATTCATCCGCAGAGCAAACAAATCCAGTACCTCGCGGCTATAGGTGCGACTATTGGAAACCAGCTTGCCGCTTTTGAAAAAATAGCAGAAATAGCTGGTCACGGCATCCTGCTGATTGCTTACCGAGCCCAAAGAAGAAACCAATTTACAGGATTCCAGCATATCTTCTATTGTGAATTCATTTTTCTTTCCCAGATCATCCACCAATGTTTCCTGTGACAAAATGGAAATCGTCTTGGAAACGTTCTCAATCCGCTGGTCGATGCTTTGCTGAATTGTTTCAACGATTCCCTCATGATCTTCCAAAATAGTTTGCTGGACATTTTTTTCCAGCTTGGCAATCGTAAACAAAGATAAACTCAACGGAATCAAACACACGCACAGATAAGATAAAAGTATACGATAATACAGTTTCATTTTTGTGCCTCCGATGAGATTATGAAAATATTTTCTTTTCAATATCCAGCCATCAAATTAAAACCAGCCTGAGACAATGTCGGAACCGGAGCAGACTTTTTGAGCAGTTTGTTTATTCACAATCTCATAAATGTAGTATAATATAACATAACTTACAAGTTCAATACCATGCTATTATTCATATTATACCATTATTTTTACTTTCAGACAGTGCCAAAATTTGTAGCGCGCTCTCCTGACTGAAAGAATTGGCTGTAAAACTACAAG
Source organism: Ruminococcaceae bacterium UBA1448 (assembly GCA_002329405.1). Classification (GTDB taxonomy): domain Bacteria; phylum Bacillota; class Clostridia; order Oscillospirales; family Ruminococcaceae; genus Faecivivens. The sequence goes on from DCTE01000226.1 coordinate 25,433, forward strand.
CCAATTATGACCAGACAACCAGCTATAGGCAAATTTTTGCGTGCAGTGTCCGCAGCACATATTTTCTGGATTCTGTCTGTTTTGAATTCAGGAAAAACTGCATGAACATGACAAAAAATCAGTCAGTAGATTGACATAGCAATCTGCTGACTGACTCAAAAACAATTTCTAAATCATAAACAATCAAATAAATAGCTGCTATTTAATTTTAAGCCAAACTTACTCGGACGTCTTTTTCCCGGCAAACTTCAATTCAAAGTATGGATCATCCCCCCATGCCGCATATGTCTTTTCCGCCCATGCCTGCTCATCCGGCAATGGGCTTCCAAGAGATTCGCCGCGATAGATCCAGGCAGGCGGAATGACCGCGCCAATCGACGCGAAATACTCCCGCATCGACTCAAGACGGCAGGCAAAATCCTGATAATCCTTCCGGTTCCGTTCAGTCCAGCCTGCTTCCGCAATCGCCATCAGACGGGCAAAGGTGTTGAAATCCAGCTTTTCTTCATCGCGGATATACTCGGTCCACTGTGGTGCTTCGATGCCGAGAATATTGGTATCCTCTGTCACCCCAAGTGATTCCGGGCCAAAACTGTAGGTCTTTTCCAGCGGCCGCATCGCATAGGCATGGTCCATATAGACGTACGGAAGGAATGACAAGATCATCTTTCCGCCTCCGGCAAGCCATGCTTTTTCCCGGACCGAGTCATCCAGTGGAATCCACCATTGCGGAATGATATGATGATCCAGTGCTTCCGATTTGAGAATCTCATTCCATCCAATCGTATATTTGCCTTTTTCTTTCAGATAACCGGCAATCACATTATTGAAATACCCCTGCAAAGCCTCTTCGTCCCGCAGCCCCAGTTCGCGAATCTTCGCCTGACAATGGGGACACTTTTTCCAGCGGGTCTTGGGCACTTCATCGCCGCCGATATGAAAATAGGGATACGGAAACAGTTCGCAGAGTTCGTCAATAACATCCCGGGCAAAACGATAAATATCCTCTTTGCCGCAGCAGGCGATATTGTCCATCACGCCCCACCGGTCACATACTTCCACAACCTCCCCCGTACAGGAAAGCTCAGGATAGCAGGCAATCGCCGAGACCAGGTGGCCGGGCATGTCGATTTCCGGGATGATTTCAATAAATCTGCTGCGGGCATATGCGACCACCTTCCGGATCTGCTGCTGGGTGTAAAACAGCCCCCTGCCGTATTCGGTATTGTCATGCGGCTCCATATGCTCTTCATATCCACGCAGGGACAGGGGGGTACTTTTGCGGATGCTTCCCTTTTGGGTCAGCAGCGGATAGCGTTTGATCTCGACCCGCCAGCCCTGGTCATCCGACAGATGCCAATGAAAAACATTCATCTTCAACAGCGCCATGATATCCAGGATCTGCTTGATCTTCTCCACGCTCCAGAAATGCCGGGCGCAGTCCAGCATAAACCCACGATGGCTGAATCTGGGCTGGTCTTCTATTTCTACCGCCTCGAACCGGTCCTTCCCCGCGCAAAGCTGCAACAGCGTCATCACCCCGTAAAACGCGCCGGCAGCATCTGAAGCAGCTATGCAGATATCCTGCCCTGTACAGGTGATGTGATATCCTTCTTTGGCAATATGGCCATCGTGTACAAAGGTCAATTGATTGTCTCCTGCGCTGACGGGGGCAGGCAACAACTGGGAGAGAGGTTCAAAGATACTGCCAAACTCCCCTGTCAGCCGCGTATTGGAGGAAAAAGGTACCATACCACCGCATTCTTTCGCACTGCATGGGCGCGGAATCAAATTGATCATCAGATATTCTCCTTTCGTCGCAAAACCTGTGAGCCGCTGCTTAAACTGATTTCCATTCATTTGAGCAGTTATTGCAGTCTCACCGCAAAATCAGCCAAAAAGCGTACAGTTTTTCCAAGAAAATTATACCAGATTGTCTGTATTCAATGCAATGGCTTTTACAATAATTTCGAAAATTGTACTTAAGGACAAATCCCGTACTGGCATACGACAGTACGGGATTTCAGGCTGTCGAGAAAATCAACCATTAGTCTTCTCTGTCCGCCATTGCC
>DCTE01000226.1:27591-45264 GCA_002329405.1 Ruminococcaceae bacterium UBA1448
CAGACACAAAAATAGTTTTTTGACCAACTCAAATCCCGTACTGTCATACGACAGTACGGGATTTGCAAAAATACAATAATATAAATGATTTAACCCTTGACAGAACCGATCATAACACCGGTGACAAAATATTTCTGTACAAACGGATAGATGCACAAAACCGGCAGCGTCGAAACGATAATGACACAATACTTGACCAGGACTTTATACAGCTGGGTCGAATCCAAAGCATCCGAAGAGCTGGAAAAATCGGTCTGTTTGATCAGAATATCTCTCAAAAACATCTGGAGCGGATACAAGTCGTTGTCCGACAGATACAGCAGTGCCGGGAACCATTCATTCCATTTGGCCACCGCAATAAACAGCATGATGACCGCGAAGGTCGCCTTTACCAGCGGCAGAATGATCTTAAACATGACAGTCAGCTCGCCCGCACCGTCGATGGTCGCAGACTCTTCCAGAGAATCGGGGATTTCCTGAATCGAGGTCCGCATGATAATGATAAAGAAAACGTTCAATGCCGACGGGATCAGCATGGCCCAACGGGTATCCAGCATATGCAGGTCACGTACGACCATATAGGTCGGAATCATACCGCCGTTAAACAGCATGGTAAAAGTAATCAGGCCCATCAGTATTTTGCGGAAACGGAACCGTTTCCGGGAAAGAATATACCCTGCAATAACAGTCAGGATACCGGTGATCAGACACTGGGCAACAACATACAAAAGGGTATTGCGGTAACCGATCCATACGTTTTTGTACGAGAGGACGTAACGGTAGCCGTTCAGTGAGAAGGAACCCAGTGGGAACAAAATCAAACCATTGCTGCGGTCAACCAGACCCGGATCAGATACAGATGCCATCAATACATGCCAGATCGGGATAAAGCAGATAAATGCAATCAGCACCATCAGTATGATATTGAAAACCTGAAAGATTTTGCGGGAAAGGGATTTCTTTTCAACCATTGCCATAATTTGGTCACTCCTTTCCTCTTAAAACAGACTGGTTTCCGAATATTTTGCTGCAAAATAGTTGGTCGTCAGCAAGAATATCGTATTTACAACCGAGTTAAACAGGCCGACTGCGGTTGAGAAACCATAGTTATAGCTTTCAAAACCCATCCGGTATACATAAGTACTGATGATATCAGAGGTTTCATAGGTGGACGGCGAATACAAAAGCAGTACCTTTTCCGAACCGACCGACAGCATCGAGCCCATCTTCAGAATCAGCATAATGATGATGGTAGAAGAAATGCTGGGGATCGTAATATGGAGGGTCTGTTTCCAGCGTCCGGCACCGTCAATGGTCGCTGCCTCATAGAGTTCCTGGTCAACGCCGGCCAATGCTGCGATATAGATGATGGAACCATAGCCAAGCCCCTGCCAGATATTGGATACAATGTAAATCGGGCGGAAGCAGGCGGGGTCACCCAGCAGGTTCTGGGACGCGGTACCGGTCAGGTTGGCAACCAGTGTTGAAATAATGCCGCCGGCAGAGGTAAAGTCTACGATAATACCGCACATGACCACCATCGAAATAAAATAGGGCATGTAAGAGATTGTCTGAACCGTCTTTTTGAAATAACGGTTCTTTACCTCATTCAGCATGAGTGCAAAGATAATCGGTGCCGGGAAATTGAAGATCAGATCCAGCAGCGAAAGAGCAAGCGTATTACGGATGGTACGCCAGGCGTAGATACCGGTAAAGAAATCTACAAAATGTTTCATACCGACCCACTGGCTGCCCAGAATTCCCTTTACCGGGTTGAAATTCTGAAACGCCATCAGGACGCCGACCATCGGCCGATAGCAGAAAATCAGATACCACAGAATAATCGGAATAGACAGAATATACAGGATCTTATTCCGGCGGATATCCTTGATCGCGATTGCGAGGAAACCTTTTTTCATCGATCTCGTTCCTTTCTCCGCCCCGGAACATCCAGGGCGGATATTGTCAGATTCGCTTAACGGGCGTTGTAACGGTCAAATGCCGCCTGCTGGATCTCGATGCAGCGTTCGATATTGAGGCTCTGCAGCGAAGAAAGGAAGTTGTCATAGGTGTCCAGAGATTCGGTACCCATAATGTACGCAACCGTCTTCTCCTGAACCAGGGTCTGAATCTGAGCAAAGATCGGATTATATTCGTTGCCTTCGTCCTCAGTCATTGTAACCTGCGGGAGTGCAAGGCTGGTCTCGTCAGCATCCCAGACGAAGATGCAGCTTCTCTTGTCTTCTTCATATGCCTGATCCCAGCGGTCCCACGGAACCAGACCGACGCCGTCGCCTCTCGCATAGATCGCGAGACGGTCACCGGAAGTAACGCCCAGCAGGCCGTCATCCTCTGTCGGATGAAGCATGATCTCGGTGTATACCGGTTCGTCATCAACCATCGTATAGGTTTCGCCTTCGGTACCATACGCATTGATCAGCATGCCCTCACGGGTGTACTGATAGTCCATCCACTTAAGCAGGGTGGGAAGGTCTTCACAGGCAGTGGTAACAGCGATCTTATGGGAAACAGGATAGGAAACGTATTTATACTGTGCGGTTTCGCCTTCATTCAGCGTAGGAGCCTTGACTGCGACAAAGTCGATATTTTCATCATCGGTCGAGCCCATCTCGTAGTAATACTTTCTGGTCAAGCCCCAGATATTGGAACCAGCGCCGGTCTTGCCGGTTGCGCCGTATTCGGTCGGAATGATCATGGCCGCATTGTTGCTGATGAAGTTCGGGTCGATCAGGCCCTTTGCGTACCAGTCGCGGAAGAGTTCGATCCACTGACGGTATCCTTCTTCACAGGGACCATAACCGACAGTTGTCGCATCCTTCATATAGAAGCCGGACAGGACGCCATATGCCGAAGTAAACGCTTCGGTCGTAACCGTACCGGTCGGCCCGATCATCAGGGGAGCTTCAGCACCCTTTTCATCTTTAAATGCGGTCAGAACGGTTTCCCAGTCGGAGATGGTCTCCGGCATATCCAGGCCGAGGTCATCCAGCCAGTCCTGGCGGATGGTCATGCCGACCCAAGCAGGTTCGGGAGAAATATTGGCATCCGAGTCTGCACGCAGCATCGCGATGTAGTACATCCGGCCCTGGTCGGTCAGGGTCATCTTGTTGAGCAGCTCATCGTTTGCACGGTAATTGCGGTAGTTGGGCATATAGGTCTCAACATAGTTGGTCAGGTCAACATATACGCCATCGTCGATCGCCTTATCGCCGCCGCCGGGGTAGGTGACCTGATCTTCGCCCATATTGATCATGTCGGGATATTCGTTGGAAGCCAGCAGCAGGCCAAACTTTTCAGTACCTGCTTCGGTCGGAATGCAGGTATAATTGATGGTAACGCCGGTCTTCTCCTCCATCAGCTGAACTGCTGTATTTTCATTCAACGATTCGATATAGGTATTGGACCAGATGACCCACATATCAAAAGTTGCACCATCTTCACTGATTGGAAGTGTGATTTCATTGACAACTTCAGTTTCAGGGATTTCTTCCCCATTGTTTCCGCCGTTTCCGCCCGACTTGGCAGAATCACAGGAAGCAAATGCAGTTGCCACAAGGAATGCACAGAGAATCAGGGAGGTGAGCCGTTTGATTTTTCGCATGGTTGATGACCTCTTTTCTGAAAAATATGGAAAAAATTTTAGCCGCCGGCCTACAACGGCTCCTAACCGAAGCCGTATGATTACCTGACCGGACGTTCACCGATTGGAGATAAGTATAGCAACCAGAGATTTTCTTGTAAACTGTCAATATTTTAGTATTAGTTTATTCACATTTTCGCAAAAAGGCTGTCCTTATTCATCAACAATCGAAAATCAAATTGGTATAGCCATAACATCATTGCCGCTAAACTGCCATTAAAAATGGCGCAAAAAGCCAAATATCGTTTTTTTAATAGGCAATAAAATTATAGCTATCGCCCCTAAAAAGATAATTTTGTGCGATTTTCCCTTCTCTCCCACGCAAAACCTGTAAAATAATGTAAAATTACAGAAAAAAGAATATGCTTTTTCTAAATTTGTATAATCAGCTAATTATTCCATCCAGGGAAAGTACCTGATTGCCAGTTGCTCCCTGAATTCCATTTTTTCAGTGGACAGCCAGACAGTAAAAAAACAACAAAATAAAAAAAGCGTCTTTGTATAACATTCTACTGAAAAAACCGCTAAAAAAACAGCAAATACAGGTTAATAAAATAAAATTGCACAAAAAACTTGACACATATCTTTTGTAAGGGTATAATGATGTATATTTAAGTTTAGCTTCAGTTGGTGGCACTATAAAAATGTCCTCTATCGGAACGGATCATTTTTACCAATCATTTTAATGGCTGAATCCTGGTAAGGAGATGACGTTTTGCTGTTCCTCCGGTCAAGTCAGACGGGCCGTTCGATCAATTTCAAACGGTTGTTTTATTCTTTCTTAATAATTTTGCTGTTCCCCATGTTTCTCGCAACATCGGTTTACAGCTTTTCATTGTCACGTCTTCGGGATACCGTCCGGGAAACCAATCAGGCAAATGTTCAGATGATGGCATTACAGCTGGACCAGCAGTTCAACGTCATGGGAAATATCGTCGAGCAGATCTTTGGAAATACTGATTTTCGGGCACTGGCGGCAGAAACCTCACCCTATGACGCATCCAAAAGGATGACTGCTTACTCCATTCAGCAGCAGATTTTGTCCTACCTGACGGCCAACCCGTCTATTAATGATATTTTTATTTATTTTGCAAACAGTGACATGCTGCTCAGCAAACGGGTATTTTATGTTCTGGAAAATACTGATCTGATCAGTCAGACCACCTATGGAATGAACACCGATTCACTTCGGCAGCTGATGACCAGCCCCTATTATGGAAAACTGGTGGCGATCGGAGAAGGTGATTCCCGGCATCTGTATTATCTCTGTTCTTCTTCCGCCCCGGCGTTGCAAAACACTTTTTCGATCATGCTGGATATCAATACTTCAAGTATTCACCAGCTGCTCCGCGCAGCAGGACCGGACAGCTTTATCCTGCTGCCGGAAGGAGAGTTGCTTTGCGATACGGCCAATACCGATTTAGCCTTAATCCAGCAGCTGTCAGACGTGATGCCGGAAGACAGCGGTCTGCTCGAACCTTTGGACCGGTATTTAATCCGGCAGGATTCTGATGCCCTTTCCGGCGTCGCCTATCTGCGGCTGATTGCAAAGGATGAATACTATGCTCCGGTCAAGGCGGTCTGGATTATGATTATCCTGTATTTTGTTGCAACACCTGTCCTTGGCTTTTTCATCACCTCTAAACTTGCCCGCCGCAACTATGCCGGTATAGAACAGCTGGTGCAAAAGCTCCAGCAGGTCGCAGGACAGAGTAGGCCTGGCAGCGATGATTTCCAGTATATCCAGCAGATCATCGGACAGCTGCTGGAGGAACGCAATGAAATAAACCGATTGCAGATCGAGCACAAAAACGCCAGCTGCAATGGCATTCTCGGGCGGATACTTAAAGGAAGGCAGTATTCACTTGAACAGTTCTGGCGGGAATGCGAGGCGGCCGGAGAGCCCATTCCAAAAGAACAGCACTTTATCCTGGCTGTACTGCGGATTGATGATGGCGTCAACCTCTTTTTTGAACCGCGACGGGAACTGGAAAACTGGATGATTGACACCATCTTTATGATGACCGGCAATATTTTGCAGGAACTGATCAAAAATGCCGGATTTACGCCATTTATTCATGAAACAGACGGCTACCAGGCAACCCTCGTCCCGATCACGGACGGCGGAGAAACCTACTTCCAGCAGATGATCGCCAAAATACAGGAAGCGGCCAACACCGTCTGCCGAATCATGAAAGACGACTTTTCTGTACAGATATCGGTCATCATCTCCGGTGTGGAAACCGGGCTGGCAGGCATTGCCGAAGCATATGAACGGATGCTGGGGCTGATGACCCTGCGCGACGTGCGGGAAGGGGAATATCCACCTGTCACCCTGATCAAAGGACGTCCTGCATCTCCGCAGCGGCTGTTGATTCGGAAATCAATTGAACAGATTCACGTCGGCGACTACACAGGGGCAAAGGAATCGCTCAACCAGCTTTGCGGTGTCTCCAGCCAGCAGCCGGAAACACCGGAGCCTCCCTGTTCAGGGCGCAAGCAGCTGGTAGAAGAGGTTTGCCGGTATATTGACAAACAGTGTTTGCAGACAACCTTTTCGCTGGGAGAGGTCTCGGAAAACTTTCATATCAGTTCTTCCTATCTGTCCCAGATCTTTAAAAAGGAACTTGGATATTCCCCGCTGGACTATGTTCAGAAGAAACGGCTGGAAACCGCCAAGCAGTTGTTGGATAAAGGTGCTTCAGTTAAAGAAGCGGCAGAGGCAGCTGGCTATTACGACACCAGGCCGATGATCCGGGCCTTCCGCAGGTATGAAGGGATTACTCCCAGCGAATACCGGTCATCTGCCGGTACAGGCGAAAACTGAACGGCAGTTTCTCTCCCTTTGATTATAAAAACAAACGGCCTTACTCCTTACGGAGCTGGGCCGTTTTACGCTGTATCCACAAATAACCACATCCCACAGAACCACGATCAGGCCATCATGAGGAGGAATGCAGTGATGGAAGCAAAAAAAGACTGGATTAAAGACCTGGTGATTTATCAGATCTATCCCCGCAGTTTTCAGGATTCAAACGGCGACGGAATCGGTGATATCCCCGGTATCATCAGCCGGTTGGATCATCTTTCCGATTTGGGCATCAATGCCGTCTGGCTCTCCCCCGTCTATCGTTCACCCAATGACGATAACGGCTACGATATCTCCGATTACCAGCAGATTATGGAGGAATTCGGCAGCATGCAGGATTGGGACCAGCTGTGCCTGCAATGTCATCAGCGCGGCATCCGGGTCATTATGGACCTGGTTGTCAATCATTCATCTGATGAACACCCCTGGTTTGAAATGTCCAAATCTTCCCGCAGCAATGAAAAAAGTGATTATTATATCTGGCGGAACCCCAAAGACGGAAAAGAACCCAACAACTGGGCATCCGTATTTGGCGGCAGCGCATGGGAATATGTCCCCCAGCGCGGACAGTATTATTATCACCTGTTTTCCAAAAAACAGCCGGATCTCAACTGGGCCAGCCCCCAGCTTCGGGAAGAAATCTTTTCGATGATGGAATGGTGGGTCAAAAAAGGGGTGGACGGGTTCCGGGTGGACGCCATCAGTTATCTGGATAAACCGCTGGATTTTCCTGATTCGCCAGCTCCACCCATGCCGGATGGGTATTCCCCCAGCGGCTGCCTGGTCAACGGACGGCCCGGTACCCATGGGTATATCCGTGAGATGAACCGCCGGATTTTTTCGCCTTTCAATATTTTGACTGTTGGAGAGGTAGCAGCCGCTGATACAGAGGAACTGACGCGCTATGTCGCGACCGGCCGGGAAGAATTTGATATGGCGATTCCGTTTGTCCCTCCGGTGGTCGAGATCAATGAATGGTCGCCTGGAAAACTGCGGGAAGAGATCGCACGCAGCTATGACGCGCTCAAACAAGACGGCTGGTGGGCAAGATTTTTCAGCAACCACGACAAACCGCGTCAGGTATCCCTCTACGGCAATGATCAGGAGTACTGGGAAATTTCGGCAAAGATGCTGGCGATGCTGCTTCATTTCCTGCCGGGGACCCCATTTGTCTATCAGGGGGAAGAAATCGGCATGACCAATATCTCCTTTTCCTCGATTGAGGACTACAACGACCCTGACGCGAAAAATACCTACCGGCAGATGCTGCTGACAGGCGCATCCCCGGAGGAGGCTCTGAAACAGGCACAGATGGTTTCCCGCGACAATGCCCGCACCCCCATGCAGTGGGATTCAACCCCAAACGCCGGCTTTACCACTGGGACCCCCTGGCTGGGCGTCAATCCCAATTACCGGCATATCAATGTCCAAAGCCAGAAACAAGACCCCTTCTCCATCTATCACTGCTATAAATCCCTGATCGCCCTCCGCAAAACATCACCGGCCCTCTCGAGGGGTGACCTGGAAATCCTTGAGGTTCCGGAAGATACACTCTTTGTCCTCAAGCGCAGCTGCCCGGAAGAAACGCTGTTTTCCTTCCACAATTTTTCTGAACATCCGGTCAAAATCCCAGCATCGCTTATTCCCGATACCGCGCAGCCGCTGCTTTCGTCCTACGACCGCCAGGGAGGATACCGTGGTGACATACTGCGTCCATACGAATCGGTCATCTTCCGCTTACCGGCCGGGGAATAACCCATTGTTTCAGGGACGCAATCCTGTAACACACCGCACAAAAGCCGCCGTCCCATATCAGGACGGCGGCTTTTGCCTGCCATGATTCAAATTTTGTCAACGCAACGGATTACGGCACCCAGACGCCGTCTGCATCAATCGTATAGCCGTCAATCGTGGTGCTGGCCGCCATCCTGCCGGAAGGATACAGATAATACCATTCACCTTTCCATTCCAGCCAACCGGTCGCCATTGCACCGCTCCCTTTCAGGTAGTACCAGTCCCCGCCGACCTGGCGCCATCCGGTCTGCATCACGCCATCTGCGTTCAGGTAATACCAATTGGAACCGTCTTTGACCCATCCGCTCTGTGCAGAGCCGTCCGAATCAAGATAATACCAGTCGTTCCCGGCCTTTTTCCACCCCTTGGTCAGCTGACGGGTATTATACGAAACCATCGTATTGGTAAATACATCCCCCATCAAAAGGGTGTCCCCCTGTACCAGCAATCCGCGGGGAGACACACAACGGATCTCCTCTTCCCCGGAAACCAGTGTGACGACAAAACCGTCCCGGACAACACGTACCGCACTGTTGCCGGTATCAGCAACATAGACGGTGCCATCATCGTCCACCGCTATTCCCTGCGGATTGGCGAAACGGGCTTCTGCTGCCTTCCCGTCCAGATAGTCGCCTTCCACGGCGGCATCACCGGTCAGCTGCATGCCGGCAACCAGCGTCACCATCCCGTTTTCAATTGCGACAATTCGATGGTTGCCGGAATCCGCCACGTATAAGACACCGTCCGCATAGCATAAACCGGTCGGCTGTGAAAACCGCGCCTGTTTCAGCGTCCCAAGCGCACAGCCTTCCTCACCGCCCGCGTAGGTGGTGACGTTACCGTCGCCGTCCATTGCACGGATCACATTATTTCCGGTGTCAGCGATATACACCGTCCCATCGTCATCGACCGCCAGGCCGGTCGGGGTATCGAACGCCGCCCGGCTGCCGCCGTCCTGGTATCCGGCTTTACCGGTACCAGCCGCAGTATATACACGTTTTCTATTCAAATCAAGATAGCGCAGCACATGGTTGCCAGAATCCGAAACAAGCAGCCCATCTTCATAGGGTACCACCGCCCACGGCGAATCAAAAGCCGCCTGCGCAAAGGTACCGTCCCGATATCCGGCAGCAGGCTGACCGGAAAGATCGGTCAGTTCGGTCTGCCCGGCGAGCAGTTCAGTGACGCCGTCTTCCATCTTCCAGACCGCACGATTGTAACTGTCCGCGATGTACAGTGTATCTCCATCCACCGCAAAACCGGAAGCCGCCGGCAGCTGGTTGCCGTTATCTGCTCCGCAGACAGGAAATGCTGTCATTACCAGCATAACCGTCAGCACGAGCAGCGATATAAAACGTTTCATCTCGCATACCTCCTCTTTATTCCGCGATTCCGTCCAAAAGGAAGATCTCAAACTGCTGGGATTTCCCTTTCAGTTTGATTCCATCGCCCAGCGAGGTTGTTTTGATCCTGTCTCCCAACCGGTCGACCACTTCGCGGCTGATATAAATTTTGCCGGCGGGAGCGTTTGCTTCCAGACGGGCACTGGTGTTGACAGTGTCTCCAATCGCGGTAAAGTCCATCCGCATCTCCGCTCCGATATTGCCGACGACCGCGCTGCCGCAGTGCACGCCGATACCAAACGAAACTGTCCGGCCAAATTTTTCCAGAAGCTCCTGTGACAGGGCCTTGGAACCTTCGACCATATCAACAGCGGCTTTGCAGGCGTTCATCACATAGTCTTCCTGTTCGATTGGAGCGTTCCAGATCGCCATTGTGCAGTCACCGACAAATTTATCCAGTGTCCCGTGGTTTTTCATAATACAGTCAGTGGTCAGACTGAGATAACGGTTGAGAATCGAGACAACCTCCTGCGGTGTCAGGATCTCGCTCATCGTTGTAAAACCGCGGATATCGACAAACAATACCGCGATATCACACAGTTTTCCGCCCAACCCCAGAGCATCGGTTCCTTCCCTGAGCAACTCCCCCACAATCTCAGGTGCAACATACCGTTTGAAGGTTGCGGAAATCTTCCGCTTTTCCAATGCCGCCTGCACATAGTTGAATCCAACCGCCCCGACAAAGAATACCGTGACTGTCAGGCAGAGCCAGACCGGATGCAAAACCATTCCGGCACTGTACAGCCCGCGGCAGAGCAATACGCTTCCTGCCGAAACCAGCAGCCAGACCGGCAGCGCGTACCGCAATTTAAAGCTGAGGAAAAACCAGAGGCAGACCGCCGACAGGACAAACAATAACCCAGCTTGCAGCAGATCAGAAACCTCAGCCTTAAAATCCTGACGGAGCATCTGGTTGATGACATTGGCCTGATACTCCACTCCATACATCAGCGACGCATGGTCAATCGCCGTCGTCACATAGTCGGACAGCCCGGCCGCATACGGCCCGATCAATACAATTGCCCCGGCAAGCTGCTCGGCAGGGAAATCCCCCGAAAGCAGATCACTGACCGAAATACCATCGTAAAAACCGCCGGGCAGCGCCGAATAATCAACATAAAACCGATACAGCTCATCCGTCGGGATGGAAAGTTCAGCCGGAAGGCCATTTGCGGCAGCATATTTCTGATAAATCGCATAGGCAAAAGACGGGATAGTCCGTCCATCAGGCAGGTCGATTTGCAGGATACTGTGCCGCAGTACACCATCCTGATCGTACATTGCGTTGATATGCCCCTGCGTCGTAACCTCCCGAAGCTGTGTATACGGCTCTTCATAGGATAAAACCGCGTAATCCTCCAGATAGAAGTTTCCGGTATCTTCGGTCACCAGCTCGGTTCCGAAATTGGCGACAGACGCCGTTACGACATTGTCATAAGCTCCGGCGGCCTCCGCCAGCCAGTCATCCAGATCCGGGTCGCTCTCACCGGTATACAGCACGTCAATGCCGATCACTGCCGGCCGGCAGTCCTCGTCGGCATTGAGCGCCTCAATCGCCATCGACATGATATCCCGGCCCCAGGTGTTATAGGGGCCGATATCCTCCAATGCGCGGTCGTCAATGCCAATAACGAAAATGTTCCCGCTCAGAGCCTTCGGGGTCTGGTAAAGGGTATCGGAAATGCTCTGGTCGAAACTGTAAAAGAGCCCAAGAAGGGCGGCGATGGTAAAAATCCCGGCGGATATAATCGCTGCCGCCACCCGTTTGATGATTTTTTTCTTCATACTGTCTCCCTGCGCTCCGGTATATTACGGGTTTTCGACTAAAGTATTGATACCGGAAACAGTACCGTTATCAAAAATATTTTCTCCACCGGTAACAGTACCATTATTTGTAATTGTTCCATAGTTGGTTATAAAATTCAAATTATTTAAATTGCCTCCACTTTGAATAAGCAAAGAAGCTGTGCTTCCCTCCGACTGACCATTAAAAAAGTCACCATTATTAGTCAACGTACCGCGACTGCCAATTATGATCTGTCCACAATTATTGACGCCCGTATTTCCATCAGGATTTGTTGAATCACAAGCATAGTTGATCAGAGAACCTCCGTTCTCAACTACGATATCTCCATTATTAAGTAATAGATTGTTTGTTGAATTAATCGGGTTGCCTGATGTATCTGTTGCATCCATATTGTTTTTTACTACAGTTAATACGCCAGCATCACCAACCGTCAGTGTTCCATTGTTTGTCAGGTTTCCATCATTTTCGATATTCAAATTTCCGTTCAACATAACTTCTTTACCAGCAGGAATTGTTCCGGCGGTATTTACAGTAACAACAACGCCAGCACTAACCGTAACTTTATTGTACTGGTTCAGATAGCTTTCAAGCTGGGTTATTGTGATATTTGTTGTAACAGTGTACGAGTCATTTGGCTCACTGGAAGGCTCACTCGATGGTTCGCTTGAGGGTTCACTCGATGGTTCACTTGAAGGTTCGCTCGAAGGCTCACTCGATGGTTCACTTGAAGGCTCACTGGATTCAGGCCACTGCGGAACTTCCGGGTAATAACCGGAACCTGTATTCGTTTCCGGTTCACGGAAGATCGGAGCCTGGGTCACACGGTCCGTCAGAGAACCGGCTGATTCCATTTCATCCTCTGCCTGCTGTTCATCCTCTGAAAGCCGCTGATCAGCCGATGCGACGATCTGATCGACCGACAGGCCGGAAGAATCCTGTACCCGCTGCTGTAAACTTTCGTCATTTTGCAGCTCGACTGCGACAAATCCAGGAATACTATCAGCGGTCAGATCTTCCACCGATATCGTAATTTCCGTTCCATTCTGCTGTACAGTTACAGACGCTGTCTGGCCAGCCTGTACCGTAACCGACTGACTGCCGGCACCAGTATCTGTGCTCTCCACTTGCACCTGTCCATCGGTAATGGCCACCGATGAAGTGTTGGAATCCCACACCGTAACGTATCCAGACGTCCCACGGATACCGGTTACCATCGTCGAAGTACGAATATTCATGGATTCACTGGAAGTCAGCGGGCTTTTGACGTTGAAAAAGAGTTTGCCCGACTTGACCATAATTTCCAGTTTACTGCCTTTGGCGCGGATCTCAGTCGAAGAGTTGGCATCCAGCTTGATGACTTTCTGGCTGTCAAGGGTAACATACGCATAACTTTTCGCACCGGTCGACAGGGTATAGCCGCTGTACAGCTTCATCCCGTCACGCACCGACAGGGTTTTTCCATTGATATTTTTGAGGGTAACAGTCCCCTGGGTGGTTGTCAGCCGCATATCCGTTCCGGCCGCAGTATCCGCCGCAAATACTCTGCCGCACAACCCGAATACCAGCATCACTGCCAGAAGTACCGGCAATAGTTTTCGGAAGAGTGTAAAACGTGTTTTTGTACAGATCATAAGCAAATCTCCTCTCCTGCCCGGCCAAAGCTGATACCAGCATCTATTTCCCGGACTGCCCGCTCAAACTCCAGCAGTTGGGAGTCCGTCCGGTTGGGGTCATGATGCACCAGAAGGGTGCGTTCTGCTCCGCACCTGCGGGCAATCGCAATACTGCGTGAGATGGTCGAATGTCCAAATCCTTTTACCCGCGGATACTCTTCATCGGTATACTGGGCATCCAGCAGCAGCAGTGAGCATCCCTTTGCAAATTGGCAGAATGCTTCCGGGTTGTCATCTGCCGGTTCAAAATCGGTGGCATACACCACCGATTTACCTTCGCAGGAAATCTTATAAATCGTCGACCCGCCGGGATGGATAGAATCCATCGTATCCACCTGTACCCCACCAACCGTAAAAGACGGCGGGACATCGTGGAACCGCATTTCCCCTCTGAATGCGTCGGTGCGGATCGGCCAGAGAGGGGGCGCAATCAGCTGTTCCACCTGCTGCTGTGCCGAAAAACCGCTTCTCGTCTTCAGATAAACGTCACAGCGCCCTTCGCTGTCAAACAACGGTGAAAACATCGGCAGCCCCATCAGATGGTCAACATGGGCATGGCTCAAAAGCATCGTAAAATGATGCCTGCCCGGGAAAAATGAGCCAACCGGCTGGGTCAGCAGGCCGGTCCCGGCGTCGAGGATGAATGCTTCATCCCCGGCCCGCAGAAAAGCACTGCTGGTCGCGCCGCCAAACTGCCGGAACTGTTCCCCGTGGACAGGCACTGTCCCGCGGACTCCCAGCAGTTTCAGGCAGATTGTAGCTTGCATACTGTTTCTCCTCTCATTCCTGTCAGAAACCGACTGCCTCAGTTAGAAGCGACATTGGTCAGGTTCAAATGGTTGATCTTCCGCAGCGCATACAGATTGACCGCTATCGCAAACACCCCACCAATAATGCAAGATATCAGACAAGCGATCAGACTCGGTGTACGGATATAGCACTGAGCGCCCATTTCAATCGTCCGTATAGCCACATAGCCAAGCCCAATACCGGTCAAACAGCCGAGCAGCAACCCTGATACTGTCAGAACAATGTTGTCCTTATAAACATACGCCTTAGTTTGTTTGAGAGTATATCCATTAACCCGCATGACCGCCAGTTCTCTTGCCTTACGGTCAATATACATCGAAATCTGGTTGAGCAGCACCAACACTGACATGACTGCCGACAAAATAGTGCAGATGATGATAACCCGTGTCAACGATAAAGCGACTTCCATATATTCGCTGTTGTCCCGCAAAAAGAGATAACCGTCCATCTGCTCTGCCTGTTCATCAAAACTGCTAACGTCTCCTTTGATCAGGAGTACGCAGGAATCGGTCTCGTCATCCATCACCGACTGGTAATAAGTATCGCTGGTGACAATCATATGGTAAGGAAGGAAATGCGCCATCACACCGGCAACAGTTGCATCATGAATATGGCCATTTTCATCCATCAACTGGATTACACTACCGACCGACAGGTCCATATTTTCTGCTGCTTTTTGAGAAATCAAAACGCCATCCTCCGGTAGCTGCAAAACCTCACCGTTATCGACACTTTCTATACGCATATACTCAGACAACGCGCTATCATCCGATGCCGCAATAACATGGGCAGTTTCCCAGTTTCCTCCTTCAACCCTGAAATTTTTCAGTTTATCCTGTACGAGCGTATAGGTAACGCCATGATCATCCAACAGTTGGACGAAATCGTTGATATTTCCTGTTTCGCTGTCGACTGCTAGCCGGTAGTCATAAAAGGTATACTGGTCAAACTGAACTTTTGGCGCATTCTCAATTCCAAGTTTCATAGTAAAGCAGGAGACCAGCAGTGAAGTACAGCCAATGATACCAATGATCGTAGTCGCCATTCGTCCTTTATCATTCAGAACATTCTTAATCATTGTCCGAGAATACAGGTTCATTTTACGATAAAGACCCCAGCTTTCAAAGAATAGCCGCTTACCGCGAGTAGGGATTTCCCCTCTCAGCAGCTCGGTTGCGGGCTCTTTGATCAGTTTAGTACAAGAGAAGTAGGTCGCTGCCAAAAAGACACCAAGGCAAATAACCGCAGAGATTGCGGCAGTTGGCAGAGTAAAAGCAATCGGAACTTCCCCGATCAAGAATTTGGGGACAAAGATTCCCAAAGCCAACAATTCAACAATTACAATACTCAGCAACCAGCCAATCAGGATACCCAAAATCGAACAGAAAACATTATACAAAGTGTAATGACGAAGAATTTCCTTCGCAGTAAAACCGAGTGCCTTCTGAGCACCAATCAGCACCCGCTGTTCCCGGATGACACGGGTAATCGCAGCAAAGCTGATGACCACTGCGACCAGCAGGAAGATAAAAGACATAACATAACTCAGACCAAAAACCGCATCGACAATCGTACGAATACCGCGGATATCTCCTACATTACTCCGACCTGACAGAATCCAATCTTCCAACTGTAAATCTGCTGCTTCTGCCTCTGCGTCCGCAAATTCCTGCTGAGCATCTGCCAGTTCCGCCTTTGCGTCAGCAAGGTCTTGCTCACTGTCAGCATACTCGACTTTGGCGTCAGTCAGTTCCTGCTCACCGTCGGCAACTTCCTGTCTGGCGTCTTCCAGTTGCTGTTCAGCAGATGCAATCTTATTGCGCGCCGACTGCAAGGCACTTGCCGAAGCTTGCAGCTGCTGGTTGGCGGAAGCAAGCTGAGACTCGCCCGCCTGATATTCTTGGATTGCCGATTTGAGCGGTGCGCCTGCTTCACCGTAGTTTTCCAGTGCCGCCAGTGCCTGGTCAAGGTCGGTGCCCAGTCCCAGTGCAGTCAGCTGGCTGTTCAGTTCTGTGCGGGCGGCATCCAATTTGGATTTCTGCTGGTTGTACTGCCGCTGTGCGGAAGAATACTGCGATTCCTTAGAAGCCAATTCAGCTTTGGCATCTTCCAGTTCCTTCTCCCCATCGGCGATTTCTGCCCGGGCGTCAGCGAGCTTCTGTTCATTGTCGGCAATTTCCGTACGGGCGTCNNTTCTGCTCATTTTCTGCAATTTCCGCCTGCGCATCATCCAGTTTTTTCTGCCCATCATCGATTTCTGCCTGCGCATCATCCAGCTCAATCCTGGCGTCGTTCAATTCCGTCTGGACTTCATCGTTCAGCTGCTCAAATCGTACCACAGCCTGTTGTTGAGCAAGCGGTTCCAATCGTTCGAGATACTGTCCTTCTTCTTCGGTATATTTGTCTGAGAAATAATAGATACCGTCCAACACATTGCTGTCGATATATGCCGCCGTATAACAGCCGCTGTAATAATCAGCATCAAATGCAGCCCGGCTGACTGCAACGTAATATTCATTGGAACCCATTCCGGCATCGCCAGTACCGCGGGCATCTTCAACACTTGCACAACTGAAGTTGGGCTGGTTGATGACAGCAGTAACAACAAAGTCACTTCCCATTAAAAATCCATCCTGCTCAAGGGTGATTGTATCCCCGACAGCAACCCCCAGCTCATCTGCCATCAATTGTTCAATTGCAACTTCGTTGGAAGCGGTAGGAAGGTTTCCTTCCAACACAACTGGTATATTCATCGTATCCAGTAGAGAATGCACCTGTACCAGAATTCGTTCCCCGCCGTTTTTCATCAGCGCCGAATCGGAATAGCCGCCCTCAACCGAAACAACACCCTCCCAACTGCTGATTGCCTCAAGATCCTCATCGGTGATACCGTTTGCACAGGCAATTTCCAACGTTTCCAGGTTATTTTCATTAAAATATCTGTCCGCTTTCTGCAAAATTGCATTGCCGGCCGACTGAAATCCCTGGAAAATCGCAATACTGATTGCCGAAATGACTGCAACCGCGATAAACGAGACCCCACTCTTTCGGATACTGCGCAGCAGGTGTTTCCACGCATTTTTCTTCATTGCCATCATTACCACACCAACTCCTTTGCGCTGGCGGGATGACGGTTGACAATGACCTCCGCCACAACGCCACCCTTCATACGGATGACACGGTTCGCCATCTTGGCGATCTCTTCATTATGGGTGACCATCAGCATCGTTGTACCAGCCTTGATAACGCCTTCCAAAACAGTCAGGACCTCAATGCTGGTCTCATAGTCCAGTGCAGCGGTCGGTTCATCCGCCAGAATGACCCGCGGCTTTTTCATCAGGGCACGCGCAATCGAAACACGCTGCTGCTGGCCGCCGGACATCTGGGAAGGATAATTATCCTTTCTGCCCAGCAGCCCGACGCTGTCCAATGCCTGCTGTGCATCCATCGGGTCTTTGCACAGCTCACCGATAAAGTTGAGATTCTCTTCGGCCGTCAGGGTCGGCATCAGATTGTAGGCCTGGAAGATAAACCCGACAGAATTTCTGCGGTACATTGTCAGCTGGTTGTCGTCCGCATGGGAGTAATCCTCTCCATCAAACAGGAAGGTACCGGTCGTCAGCTGATCCATTCC
This sequence comes from Ruminococcaceae bacterium UBA1448, assembly GCA_002329405.1. Lineage (GTDB taxonomy): Bacteria > Bacillota > Clostridia > Oscillospirales > Ruminococcaceae > Faecivivens. The sequence goes on from DCTE01000226.1 coordinate 45,243, forward strand.
GCCGATGATATTGAGCATTGTC
>DCTE01000070.1:0-773 GCA_002329405.1 Ruminococcaceae bacterium UBA1448
GGCGGGTTTATGACGATGCGGATGATCATTGACTATCCCGATTATTTTGCAGCCGCATACCCCATCTGTGAAGCACTGTACGATGAGACAATCTCCGACCGGGATATCGAAAACATCAAGCATATCCCGATCTGGTTTACCCATGCAAAGGTCGATACGGTTGTTCCGCCGGATGAAACGGCTGTCCCCACCTATAAACGGCTGATGGCGGCAGGTGCTGAAAACGTCCACTTCTCCTACTATGAGCGGGTCCTCGACCAGACCGGACGGTTTAAAAAGCCGGACGGCACACCGTTTGAATACATGGGCCACGGCAGCTGGATTTATACGCTGAACAACGACTGCAAGCTGGACTTTGACGGTTCGCCTGTCCTGCTCAACGGCAAGCCCACCACCATCTTTGAATGGCTCGCCGCGCAGCACAAATAACAGTTTAGCCAAGGAAAAAACGGTTTTCCGTTTTTGCGGGGCGCGGCCTTTCGGCTGTGCCCTATTTTTTATGGGATAAATTCAACCCCCGCTGCTCTCCGGTTGCCAGCCGAAAAACAGCGGGGGTTTTAGTTACAAGATAATCAGTCGAGGAAATCTTTCAGCTTTTTGCTTCTGCTGGGGTGGCGGAGCTTGCGCAGNNGGTGACGTTAAACTCCTTGCCGACCTCTTCAAGGGTACGGCTCTTGCCGTCTTCCAGCCCGAAGCGGAGCGACAGGACCTTCGCTTCACGGGGCGTCAGCGTTTTGAGGACCGCGCCGAGCTGTTCCTTGAGCAGGGTATGG
>DCTE01000070.1:881-1070 GCA_002329405.1 Ruminococcaceae bacterium UBA1448
GCTGTCTTCCTCTTCGCCGATTGGCGTTTCCAATGAAACAGGCTCCTGGGAGACCCGCAGAATCTCGCGGACCTTGTCGACCGGCATGTCCAGTTCGTCGGCGATCTCTTCCGCGCTGGGCTCGTGGCCGTTGGCATGCAGCAGCTGGCTGGATACCTTCTTGACGCGGTTGATGGTCTCGACCATATG
>DCTE01000070.1:1158-4986 GCA_002329405.1 Ruminococcaceae bacterium UBA1448
CCCTCCTGAATCAGATCCAAAAACTGCATCCCGCGCCCGACATACCGTTTTGCGATCGAAACGACCAGACGGAGGTTGGCTTCACTCAGCCGTTTTCTGGCCTCAGCGGCGACCTTGGGGTCATCGCTTGCCATCTTCTCGGCGAGTTCGTTTTCCTCATCAGCACTCAGCAGCGGGACACGGCCGATTTCTTTGAGGTATACCTTGACAGGGTCGTCGATATTGATGCCATCGCCGGTATACACGGTATCTGCCTCGATGGCCGCGGCATCCTCCAGCCCGATATCAAAGTCTTCGTCGATGCTCAGGTCGTCAAGGATTTCAATGTTGCTGCTTTCAAGGGAATCATAAAACTTGTCCAGCTGTTCCGGGTCAAAGTCCATCTCTTCCAGAGCGTCGGTGATTTCCTTGGCAGTCAGTTTGCCCTTGAGTTTTCCCTGCTCCATCAGTTCGGTTACAGCAGATTTTTTGTCAGCCATCTTGCTCTCTCCTTTGGGTTCTATTAAGGGATTCATCCGCGGACGACAGCGGTTTCTGCCGCCATCCGTTTTTCTCCCTCTGTTTTTCTATTCAATCAAAGGGCCGCCCGTACCGTTTGCACAGGACAGGCAGTTTGCAGACAGCGGCAGATTTCAAGCCGCCGTCCCGCTCCCCATGGTTTTCCATTGATTATATCTGTTTCCATCTCTCCGTTTTATCCGGGGGAACAAAGATGTACAGGCCAGTCGGTCATCCTTTTTTGCGCTGGCGTATCCTTTCCGCGAGGGCGCTTGCCTCCTCGACCGACAGACTGCCGCTGTCACGGATCTCTTTTTCCAGCCTGCCCCCCTGTAGCCGGCGGAAATAATCTTCCAGTGCCTCCGGGGTGATACTCAGCTGTCCATTGGACACCCGGGCGAGAATTCCCGCCATCCGCGACATCTGTTCATCATTGATCCGCTCCCGGAGCGATGCGAGCGACCCATCCCCCTCCCGCTGAGCGGAGAGAAGTGCCTGATAAATCGCTTCTGCCTGTTCAGAAAAGGCATTTTCCGGCAGACGTGCGATTATATTGCCGCTCCAGTCGGGATGATGGTACAGGCAGGCGAGCAGCCCGTCCTCCGCCGATTCATCCGCCTGACGTCCAGCGCGGACAAAGTTCCTGCCCGATTCAAAGCCGTCCTCCTCTTTTTTGCGCGCCCGGCGGAGATTGCGCCGCAGCGCACGGTTGACGCTTTCCCGGATGGCGTCGCGGGGGATTTCCGCTTCCTCGGCCAGCCTGGCGATATACAGTTCCCGCTCCATCCCGCTCGGGACAGTCGCAAGATAGCCGGCGGCCTCCTGAAGATAAGCACCCCGCTGCTCAGTCGAACCAAGGTCATATTTGGCACGGATGACCCCCATCTGGTATTCGGTGACGCTCCGCGCACCGTCGATCAGCATTTTAAACCGCTCGGCACCGAATTTGCGGATAAACTCATCAGGGTCCTTGGCCCCCTTCATATCCAGTATCCGGGTCTTCAGTCCCGCCTCCTCCAGCAGTCCGACCGCACGGTCGGTCGCAGTACGTCCGGGGCCGTCGGAATCGTAGGCAATGACAATCTCCTGGGCATAGTTGCTCATCAGCCGGGCCTGTTCGGAAGTCAGCGAAGTGCCCAGCGTCGCGACAACATTGTCAAACCCCGCCTGGTTCATCGCGATGACGTCCATATACCCTTCGGCGAGAATCAGCCTGCCGTCATGGACATTTTTTGCGAAGTTGAGGGAAAAGAGGTTGCGGCTCTTTTTAAAAACGGGGGTATCGGGAGAGTTCAGATATTTGGGTTTGCTGTCGTCCAGCACCCGCCCGCCAAAGCCAATCACATTTTTTCGGATATCGACAATCGGGAAGATCACCCGGTTGCGGAAGGTGTCGTAGACCGACTTCCCGTCCTTTCCCCGCACCACGACCGCCGCCTGGAGCATATCCTCGTCTGAATAGCCTTTCCCGCGCAGATAATTGCGCAGGTTGTCCCATCCGGGCGGCGCATATCCCAGTCCGTAACGGGTAACAGTTTTGGTCGAGAGCCTGCGTTCTCCCATCAGATATTCTCTTCCGGGGGCGCCGTCCTCCGATTTGAGCCGGTCATGGTAGAAGTGGGCAGCAGCGCGGTTTATCTCATAGATCAGCGGCTTGATTTGAAGCGACGGGTCCTCCCTTGCCTCTTCCGGGAACGGGATACCGGACCGCTCGGCCAGAAACCGGAGCGCGTCCAGATAACCGACATTCTCGATCCGCATGATAAACGAGATCACGTCCCCGCCTGCTCCACAGCCGAAGCAGTAAAACGACTCGGTATCATGGTAGACAAAAAAGGACGGTGTCTTTTCGGAATGAAACGGACACAGTCCCTTGCTCGTCCTGCCGGAGCGGCGGAGGGAAACATACCCCGACACAACAGATTCGATGTCACAGCTCATTTTAAGCTGATCGAGAAAACTCTGCGGAATCGCCACCATCAAGCCCCCTTCCTGAAAAACAGCAGTCCGAAAAAACCTCTATATAAGAATACCCTTAAAATGCGAAAAACCCTCTTTTTTTCCGCAATTTTTTTATGAAAAGGGCCGGTAAAAGATAAAATTTACATTTTATCCACATTTATTTTCCAATCAGTCCATATCGCAGAACCGCTCTTCAACCAGCTCCGGGACGACCGTTCCGGCGGACAGTTCCCGCAGCGCGTCGGCAAATCCAGGCGCCCGGTCGGCACGGATCAGCAGCTGGAGCCGGACGGTATCGCCGAAGGTACTGTCCAGCGTCTGAATGTTATATTGCGGCAGCAGGTAGCCGACCTTGCCATAAAGGGGATATGGGACGGTAATATCCAAAACATGACAGCTGGTCATCTGCATCCTGCCCGCGGCTTCAAGTGCAATCCTTGCGCCGTGTCCGTAAGCGCGCGCAAGGCCGCTCGCCCCAAGCAGCACGCCGCCAAAATACCTTGTCACAACGACACAGACCCCGACCAGCCCCTCTTTTTGAATCACGTCAAGGACAGGGACGCCGCCGGTGCCCTGGGGTTCGCCATCATCCGAGCAGCGGCGGGTCATCCCGTCGAGCAGGACATAGGCAAAGACATTATGACGGGCGTCAGGGTGTTTTTTGCGGACCGATTCGATGACAGCATTGGCATCCTCGACGGTACTGACCGGGGCGGCCAGACCGATAAAGCGGGATTTTTTTTCGACAAACTCATCCTCGCCCACAGCGCGGATGGTGGTATAATCCTGCGGCATACGGCGCCTCCTTTGCAAAATAAAAGGCGGTACGCGAAGCAAAACTTCGGCATACCGCCACCATTTCCATCTGTAACAGACAGGAAAACCTGTCCGGGATTATTTATCCAGACCGAAACGCTTTTTAAATCTGTCAACACGTCCGCCAGTGTCAACGAGTTTCTGTCTGCCGGTATAGTACGGATGGCACTTGGAGCAGACATCAACGCTGATGTTTTCCTTGGTGGAACGGGTTTCCCAGACAGCGCCGCAGGAGCATCTGATCACAGCGGGCTTATATTCAGGATGAATACCCTCTNNCTCTTTCATGCTTTACACCTCTTTCAATAATACGCTCATACGTATATTCTTACAGCAGTATATTTTAGCACACCCGCATCAAAAAAGCAAGCGTTTTTTCACAGAACGCAAAATTCCGCCAATTGCACAAAATTCCTCATTTTTGTGCCTGCACTGTTTGCCAATGTTGTCCCCCGCTCTACGTGCCCAGCAAGCGCATGTTTTTTTCCGCTCGGGGCGATAGAAATTGTGCGCAATCTCTGCCCGGCAGTTTGACCGGCGCGCAGAGCGCCG
>DCTE01000224.1 GCA_002329405.1 Ruminococcaceae bacterium UBA1448
GCTAAAAAATACCGGCATTACATCATTGAGGACGATTATGACAGCGAATTCATCTACACCGGCGCACAGGTCAATTCGCTCTACCAGCTTGCACCGGGGCATGTGATCCACGTTGGCACGTTCAGTAAAACTCTTGCTCCTTTTCTGCGGGTCGGTTACATGGTCGTGCCGCAGGAACTTGTGCCAAAGGTCAGGGAGATGCAGTCCCGTTTGTACCGCCGGGTCAATACCCAGGTCCAGATGGCCCTCGAATGGCTCTTAGAGCAGGGCATTTATGTCAAGCATGTCGCTGCCATGCGCAAGCGCTATAAAAAGAAGATGCAGAGCATAACAAGCGCCCTGCATGAAGAGTTCGGGGACAGTATACAGATTTTTGGAGCAAATTCCGGGCTCCATATCGCCGTTGTTTTTCCGGTGCCGTTTTTCGACGAAGACAGCAGGGGAATTTTTCCGGAACATAAAGTATCCGTGGATCTGCTGGCGGATTATACGATAGACAGTATGAAAACCTGCGACACCCTGGTCCTTGGTTTCGGCAATCTCGACCAGAACCTCATCCCGGAGGGGATCAGGCGTCTGAAAGCAGCCGTTTCGGAGATAGAAGCCAGGAAAAGGGCATCCGCCGGAAACTAACTTGCCGGGGATTATCAGGGCAAATCAACGATGCCGGGACAGCCTGTCAAATCCATCGGGTATTATTGAAACCAGTTCCATAATGTTGAATTTTGCAACTGATATGTTGTATATTGAGAATAGCTGTTTTTGCAATAGCCAGGGAAAACGGCTATACCAGGATAATACCGGGGGAGCGGCATGGATACGGCAAAAGAGCGCATCAGCGGCAAGGAAAAAGGATTCAGGCTGAATGACGAGTCCGGTTATTTTCAGAACATGGGTGTTGATGTGATGGCCTTCGGCGACTTTTATCCGGAAGGGCACCAATCCGGTGTAACCATCATAATGCACGGCAGCCGGGTTGCTGCAAACGGTGACATACGTTTTGAACAGACACCGGGGCAGTGGCAGCCTGTACCGAAACTGGTCAGCCGCGAACTGGATGAAGCAGCCAACTCGATCACGACTTTGCTGGGCTATCCTGACCCGTCGAGGCATTTGATGGGCTTCAATCCCATGATATATCCGGATTTTGAGTTCACCTGCAAAGTAACTGTCAAAGGTGATGGACCATCAGTGATAATCACTGTGGACCTGGACAGACCGATACCGAACAAATTCGCCGGCAAGATATGCTTCAACCTGGAACTGTTTCCTGGCGCATTGTTCGGGAAGCCCTGGATAATGGACGATAAAAACGGTATTTTCCCTGAACAGCCCAACGGACCTGTACTGAAGATGCCGTCGAATATCCTGCATGCCGGGAATTTCAGGAAGCCTGACGCAAAGGCGGATATAGAACGCCTGACCGGCGGAGACAGCGGATACAGTCCGATCGTCGCCGACGACATCATTGCCGAGCCGTATGCAGTTGGAAAGCGCTTCATCGTTAGACCCGACGATCCGCACAGCCGTCTTGTTATAGAGAGCAAAGGCGCTGAACTGAAGCTGTACGACGGACGCATGAACCATAATAACGGATGGTTCGTTGTAAGCAGCGAGGTGCCTGTCGGTACAACTGAGAAAGCCATTCAGTGGGTAATTACGCCGAACGTGGTTGAAAGCTGGATGTACAGCCCTGTCGTCCAGGTGTCGCAGGTGGGATACCATCCCAGCCAAAGGAAAACTGCAGTTATCGAGCTTGACAGGCGTGATGCTGAAAGAAGCAAGCCTGTTCTCGTTAAAATTTCAGAGAATGGTGAAGAAGAGGTTTTCTCGGCAGAGGCGCGGGAATGGGGGCGGTTCCTCCGCTACAACTATCTGCGGTTCGACTTTACTGGCATAGAAGCCGAAGGTTTATATAAAGTACGTTATGGTAAATCCGAGTCGTCCATTTTTCGTATCGCCGTTGATGTCTACGACCGCGGTGTCTGGCAGCCGGTGCTGGAATACTTCCTTCCCATACAGATGTGCCATATGAGGGTAAGCGATAAATACCGGGTCTGGCATGGGCTTTGCCATGATGACGACGCCCGTATGGCGCCGGTCGATTACAACCACTTTGATGGATACTGGCAGGGGCCTTCCACTTTGACCAGGTACAAGCCCGGAGATGCAGTTCAGGGGCTGAACGCCGGCGGTTGGCACGATGCAGGCGATTTTGACCTTCGTGTGGAATCGCAGTCCGGCGAATTCTATATACTGACGCTGGCGTATGAGGCCTTCAATGTCGACTACGATGTGACCACCATCGACCAGGAGAGGAAAATAACAGAAATCCATCAGCCTGACGGCAAAAATGATATACTGCAGCAGATAGAGCACGGAGTCCTTTCGGTGACAGGTGGGTACCGCGCATTGGGGCGGCTTTACAGGGGCATCATCAGCAGCCGTTTGAGACAATATGTGCACCTTGGCGACAGTGCGTCAATGACGGATGGTATAAAAGGAAACGAGGACGACCGGTGGGTGTTCACGGAAGACAACCCTGTAAGGGAATTGTCGACAGCCGCCCACTTGGCTGCTGCTTCCCGCGCATTGAAAGGATTCAATGATGTATTGAGTGATGAGGCGCTGGGAATCGCACACGAACTATACAGGATAACGGACGGAAGCGGCGACGCGAGAGCAGCCAGGCTGCATGCGGCGGCTGAACTTTTTTTGGCAACCGGGGAAAAGGAATACAGGGATCACCTGGTGACGGAAACTGGGTTTATTACCGATAATATTGACAAAGTTGGCTGGTTTATTGCAAGGGTTGAAAAAGCCATCGGAGATACCGGCTTTACGGGGGCTGTCCGAAGCGTCCTGCCGTCTCTGAAAGAGAAGTATGAGCGGCAAAGCGCCGGAACGCCTTATGGGATACCTTATCGCCCGTTTTTTTGGGGATCGGGCTGGATGATCCAGAGGGTCGGGTTCGAGTACTATTACCTTTATAAAGCTTTCCCTGATATCTTCGATCCCGAATTGATATTAAATGCGCTGAATTTCGTACTGGGATGCCACCCGGGCTCCAATACCGCTTCATTTGCATCCGGGGTAGGTGCAAAATCGGCGACAGTGGGTTATGGACTCAATCGTGCCGACTGGTCGTATATCCCGGGCGGCGTGATTTCGGGCACTGCGCTGATACACCCTGACTTCCCTGAATTGCTGACATTTCCCTACCTTTGGCAGCAGACGGAATATGTGATTGGAGGCGGATCCTCCTGCTTTATGTTCCTTGTGCTGGCAGTGCAGCAGATAATGAAGGAAAAGGAAATCGACCGGAGAGATTAAAAGAGACAAGGGTGGGGGAGGAGCCCGATCGGGCCGGAAACAGGACAGGAGTGATATATAGTTATGGCACAAAAAAAGACTATACATGAAACCGATCTGTACCGACCCATCCGGGAATACCTTGAGGCGCTGGGGTACCAGGTCCAGGGGGAAGTCAACGGATGTGATCTTGTTGCTGTAAAGGAAGATGAACTGATCGTCGTTGAATTGAAGACAACATTTAACCTGAAGCTGCTTACTCAAGCCGTCAAACGCCAGAGGGCGGCTGAATCGGTGTATGTGGCGGTACCATATCCAAAAGGCGGCAGGAGGACCGCTGCCTGGGGGGATATGTGCCTCCTGCTGCGCAGGCTTGAGCTTGGACTCATAACAGTCGCTTTGTCAAAAAGCGGCGGGCGGGTGGAGGTACATTTCCATCCCCAAAGTTTTGACCGGCTCAGGAGCCTTCGCGCCAATAAGCGGGCAAGGCGCAGCATCATCAGGGAAACCGCGGGCAGAAGCGGCCATTACAATACAGGCGGGACCAACAGGACCAGTCTGATCACGGCTTACAGGGAACAGGCGATCCACATAGCCTGCTGCATGATGAGATTCGGCGATATGTCCCCGGCTCAGCTCCGGAAAATGGGCACCAGCCCCAAAACGCCGAATATACTCAGAGATAACCACTATGGCTGGTTCAGCCGGGTTTCGCGGGGAGTGTATAAGCTTGAGGATTCGGCACGCGAGTTCCTGAAAGACTATCCTGAACTTGTAGAACAT
>DCTE01000043.1 GCA_002329405.1 Ruminococcaceae bacterium UBA1448
CACAGACCATCTTCTATCCCTATCTGCATGCCAGCCGCTATGGCCGCGGCCTCTCGCTCGAAGTTAAGACCAGCTGCGACTGCTATACCAGCACTTCCGGCCGTTCGGTTCCCTGTCTTGAAACAGCAGCCGTCTGGAACGAGGAATCAAAAGAACTGACCATCTTCGCAGTCAACAAGTGCGATCAGCCGATGCAGCTGACCACCTCTCTGAACGGGTTTGGTTCTCTCTCTGTCATTGAACATCTGACAATGGCAGGTTATGACCTGAAAGCGGAAAACAGCGCAGAACATCCTAACAATGTTGTACCCCATTCTGATGGCAAAACATCTGTTGCCGGAATCGAGGCGGTTTCCGAACTTTCCCCCTATTCCTGGAACGTCATCCGGCTCAGAGGCTGAGGATCAGCGGCTGATTCACAGCATTCTGATCCCTGCCGGAGCCGTCCAGCCACCGATGAAAGGAACGGATATCCATGAATGCAAATCACCGTAAAATCATTATCGTCGGAGGCGGTATCCTGCTGGCAGTCAGTGCGGCACTTAATTTGATGGTACTTGGGCAGCTCGGTGAACTGAAAAGCCGGGTGCTTAATCTTGGAAATGCTGCAAACCAGCTGGAAGCCTCATTTGACCAGCTGGACCAGCAGATTGACTCCCTCTCCCAGCAGCTTTCGGAAAACAGCAGTCTGCTCGCCCAGTCACGGGTGGACATCCAGTTGGAAGGAACCAGCCAACTGGTTGTATCGGTTTCGGTCAGCCCGCGGGAATTACGCCCAGGGGATGTGGTAACCATTTCGGTGCTGGATACCTCAATGGAAGCAGTTGAAGAGGATGGCAGTTTTGCTGCAAGGCTGTATCTGCCGGTCTTTGCCGGAGATGTTACACCGGTTGTTACCATCGAAAGTTCTGACGGCACCAGACGTATGGAAACACNNTTTTCAGCTGTATTATTCCTTCGATTTTACCACTGCCAGCGAGGAAACCAGCGTAAATGTTGGGCTGCTCCCTGCCGGAGACTGTGTGCTGGCACTGCCGGATGACCTGGAACATGTCTGGCTCAACATCAGCAACCTGAGCAGTTCCCAGCTGATCGAAATGACGCTGGACGGCAAACGGATACCAGATGCTTCCGGGCTGCCGGGATCTTCACCGGAACCAGACCTTACCACCAGCAGTGACTCCGCAGGCGGATTATATTACATCTATTATACCGCCAAATTGCCAGCGGTCGACGATGGGCAAAGTTATGATCTGTCAGCTGAGATCGAAACAACCAGCGGTCTGGTCTATCAGCTGGATATCGGTGAATTGGATGCTTCTATCGCAAACGGCAGCTCCAGTTATGGAGGCGGCGGCAGCATCAGTCCACAGGTGACGGACGGTCAATCATTCTGATTTATTTTCTCCTCTGTCTGTTTTAAGAAACCAGACAGAGGGGTAATATTCCTGCAAAAAGCGCGCAGCTGNNCTCTATATCAATTAAATCGAACTGCGATAGAAGGTACGGTTCAACTCCTTAATCCATTTCGCGTCCATCTGATTAAGCGATTCCCTGGTAATACGGAATGCCCAGTTGCCCTCCGGTACACCTGGCTGATTCATCTTACAGTCCCCTCCAAAACCACACAGGTCTTGAATCGGAACGACCGCCAGCATCGCCGGACTTGCCCACAGCGTCCGAATCATCGCACGGACTGCCGGAGCTTTATATCCGCCTTCATTCCAGTTTTTTCCTTCAAAACCACAGTAGCGCATCGCACGCTCACGGATTTCAGGAGAAACGCTGTACAGCCAGCCAAATGCTGTATCGTTATCATGCGTGCCGGTGTAGGCAATCGCATTACGGGGAATGTTGTGGGGCAGATGCAGATTATCGTAATTGTCCAGAAATGCAAACTGCATCACCCGCATTCCCGGCAGCCCGGTATCAGCAATCAACTGGATAACACCTTCGTCAATCTGTCCGAGGTCCTCCGCAATAATCGGCGCGTTATCGCCAAAAATCGTTTTGACCTGATTAAAGAAGTCGATACCGGCCCCTTTCACCCACTTCCCTTCCCGCGCAGTCTTTGCATCGCCGGGAATCGACCAGTAAGAAGAAAATGCGCGGAAGTGGTCAATCCGTACCATATCATAACATTGCAGCGAAAATCCCAGCCGTTTCATCCACCAGCTATAATCATGCGCTTTCAGATACTCCCAGTCATATATCGGCTGACCCCAGAACTGACCGTCTTTTGCAAAATAGTCGGGCGGACAGCCGGAAACCTGTTTCGCTTTACCGGCAAGATCCAGCTGGAACATTTCACGGTTCCCCCATACATCAGCACTGTCCTGCGAAACATAAAAAGGCATATCGCCAATGATCTTGATGCCCAGCGCGTTGATTTCCTTTTTGACCGCCTTCCACTGGGAATAAAACTCATACTGAACAAACTCCTGATACAAAATCTCATCGGCATACTGTCCCCGCGCCCGTTCGACAGCATCCGGGCGGTGCATCTTCAGCCCCTGATCCGCCCAATCGGGCCACCATTTTTGGGCTTCACGTTCACGCAGGACCACATACAAAGCATAATCAGGCAGCCAATCGGCGTTTTCTACAACAAATGCCCGAATCTTCTCTTTCAGTGCACCATCAATCCGTCCATATGCTTTGCGCAGCACGCCATCCCGTGTCGCTTTCAGCCACTTATAATCAGCTGCATAAGGCTTCGGATATTTATTGGCTTCCAGTTCTTCACGGGTCAGCAGCCCATCTTTATGCAGTGTCGGCAGGTCAATAAACAGCGGGTTGCCGGCAAATGCCGACAGGCTGGCATACGGGGAATTATACTGATCAATGGTCAAAAATGGCAGTGTCTGCCAGTAAGAAAAGCCGCAGTCATGCAGCTGCCGGGCAAATTCTACCGCCTCTTTACCGAATGAACCGATCCCGTATTCACCGGGCAGAGAAGAAATATGCAGCAAAACACCGCTGGAACGATTGATCATTAGAATTCATCCTTTCAGAAAAATAATTTAGTACAAAGTATGATCTTTATTTGGCAAAATAAATAAATAAGACAGACTTGACTTTTATTATTATAGCAAAATTATCTTATTCCTGCAACTGTCAAATAAACAGGAATTGTCCAAATTTTGTGGCAGTATTTTATAAAAAAATATGTTTTTCATTTTTTGAACTTGCCTTTTTTGTCTATTTCGCTTATCATTAAAGATAGAAACAAACAACGATGGGCAAACCTGCTTCAAAATTGCAGCAAAGCCGCAGCGAGTTTGCCCCAAATCAAACGGCTAATATTGTTGCAGAAAGGAACAGATTTTATGAACAGAAAACCGGTAAAAATCGTAACCATTGGCGGTGGCAGCAGTTATACTCCCGAATTAATGGAAGGCTTTATCAAACGATATGATCAGCTGCCGATCAGCGAAATATGGCTGGTCGACATCGAAGACGGACGCGAAAAACTGGAAATCGTCGGTGCGATGGCACAGCGGATGTGGGATGCCTCCCCCTATGACGTTAAAGTCCATCTGACCCTCGACCGGCGGGAAGCACTGCCCGGCGCAGACTTTGTCACCACCCAGTTCCGGGTCGGCCTGCTCAATGCCCGCGTCAAGGATGAACGGATTCCCCTCTCCCATGGCATGCTTGGTCAGGAGACCAACGGTGCAGGCGGTATCTTTAAAGCCCTGCGCACCATCCCTGTTATCCTGGATATCGTCAAAGACATGCGGGAACTCTGCCCCGACGCCTGGCTGATCAACTTCACCAATCCTTCCGGCATGGTAACCGAAGCTGTCATCCGCAAGGGCGGCTGGAAAAAGTGTATCGGTCTGTGCAATGTCCCGATCGGCGCCATTCTCAAAGAGCCGGAAATGGTCGGACTGACAGAGCAAGAGTGTATCCATCAGTTTGCCGGCCTCAACCATTTTCACTGGCACCGGGTCACCGATTCAGCCGGCAATGACCTGACCGCATCCATCATTGACAAGATGTATACCGAAGACGCCGGACTGCCTGCCAATATCTTTGACGTCCGTTTCATGCGGGAACAGCTGGATCAGATGCAGTTGATTCCCTGCGGCTACCATCGCTATTACTACCGTCAACAGGAAATGCTTGAACATGCGCTGGAAGCGTACCGTACCGTCGGCACCCGGGCCGAACAGGTCAAACAAACCGAAGCTGAGCTTTTCGAGCTGTACAAAGACCCTGCCCTCAACTATAAGCCCGAACAGCTTGCCAAGCGGGGCGGTGCACATTATTCCGACGCTGCCTGTGAATGTATTGCTTCGATTTACGGGGACAAACGGACGATGATGGTTGTTTCAACCGTCAATGGCGGTGCCGTCCCTGATCTGCCGCCCGAATCCATTGTCGAAGTCTCCTCTCTGATCACTGGAAAAGGCGCGATGCCGCTTGCATGGGGCAGATTCGGTCCTGCTGAACGCGGCTGGCTGCAGGTGATGAAGGCGATGGAAGAATGTGTCATCGAAGCTGCTGTCACCGGCGATTATGGAATGCTGCTTCAGGCATTTATCATCAACCCGATGATTGTTTCCGGTGAAACCTGCCAGACAATCCTGAACGAACTGCTGGTCGCACATGAACGCTATCTGCCGCAATTCGTAGAAAAAATCCGGGAGCTGAAGGCAGCGGGTATTCAGCCGGTTGACCCTGTTGTCCGTCAATTGATGGAGCAGGGTTTATAATCCATTCATATGTATCAATAAATCATTCTATACATATCCGCAAAAGAACAATAGCAATAAGCCGGGAAGTTCCAGCTGGAACTTCCCGGCTTATAAATAATCAGCTATTAGTCAAAATAAACGGGTTTGCCGGTTCTGGAGGACTCATAGATGCCATCCAGAATGCGGGTAACAACATAAGCCTGATCAGCAGTGACGAACAGTTCGCCAGTACCTGCCAGAGCATTTGCCCAGATTTCCGCTTCCTTGGACTTAGGAGCTTTGCCAGCAGAGAAGCCAGGAATGAACGGAGGAATCTTCTTGCCAACCATTGTAATCGCAGTCTGGTTTGCAACAACATGGTTCAGTCTGACAACGCCTTCGATGGTGTCCAGACCGCCCTTAGTGCCGCACAGGTTGACAGTAGCCTGTCCGTTTGCGCCAGCGTCTTCAGCCATATTGACAGCCCAGGATGCACGCAGGTTGATGACAGCACCATTCTTCATCTTGATCATGCCGACAGCGAGGTCCTCAACGTCGTAGGACTCATTCTTCCAGGGGTCAGGATTGCCCATGTAGTCGTTCTGGCCCTGATGCTCGGGATCAAGCAGTCTGCCCAGTTTTTCAAAAGAGGTGCCGACAACATAGTCAACATCATAGTTGTTCATCATCCACAGAGTAAGGTCAAGTGCATGGGTACCAATGTCGATCAGAGGACCGCCGCCCTGTTTTTCTTTATCAATGAATACACCCCAGGTCGGAACGCCGCGGCGACGGAGCAGGGTCGCTTCGCCGTAGTAGATCTCGCCCAGCCATCCATCGTCAATGACCTTCTTGGCAGTTGCGTTGACGGGGAAATGACGGTACTGATAACCAATGGTCAGCATCTTGCCGGTAGCATCTCTTGCTTCCAGCATCTTCTTCGCGTCTTCCTTGGTAGCAGCCATCGGTTTTTCGCACAGAACATGTTTGCCTGCGTACAGTGCGTCGCAGGTGATCTGGCAGTGTGCAACGTTCGGAGTCAGAACGTGAACTGCATAGATTTCCGGGTCAGCCAGCAGCTCATGATAATCAGTATAAACTTTTGCATCAGGGGTGCCGTATTTCTTGGCAGCCTCTTCTGCTCTCTCTTTAATCAGGTCACAGAAAGCAACCATCTCAACATTTTCCTGCTGAGCCATGCCGGGGAAATGCTTGGAGTTCGCAATGCCGCCGCATCCAATGAAGCCGACTTTAATCTTAGCCATGTGAATAACCATCCTTTCTTATGTAACCGATTACAAATAGGAAACTAACCTAATTTCAAACCGGTTTTATGATAGTTTTAGTATAGCATAAACGAATCCATTTGGCAATAACAAAATTGTGATTCAAAAAATCATTTTTTGTAAAGAGAAATTATATGACGTAATTTGTCTATTTTGCCTTGTTTCTGTCTTCCGAAAAAAATGTTACAATCTTTTTATCAAAGCCTGAGTTGCACTGTAGTTTTTCTGCCTCAACCGGTAGTATATCAGTGAAAGACGAAAGGAGGCGGTCAAGTTATGCAGGACGATCAGATTGTTGCCCTCTTCTTCTCCCGCTCGGAAGAAGCCATCCGTCAGCTGGATGTAAAATACGGCCGCACCTGCCGGACACTCTCCCACAACATCCTCGGCAGCTGGCAGGACGCGGAAGAATGCGTCAATGACGCTTATCTGGGAGCATGGAATACCATCCCGCCGCAAAAACCTTCCCCCCTGCTGGCGTACATCTGCAAAATCGTCCGCAACCTCTCATTCAGACGGTTTCGGGATAAAACGGCAATCAAGCGCAATGCTCATTTTGACGTCGCGCTGCATGAACTGGAAGGATGTCTGCCCACCACCGGGACACTGGAAGAACAGGTCGACGCCAGAGAACTGGCACAGATTATCCAGCAGTTTCTGGACAGCCTGCCGGTAGAGAACCGGGTCATCTTTCTGCGCCGGTACTGGTATCTGGACAGTTACCGCGAAATTGCGCACAGGGTCGGATTGACGGAAAAAACGGTATCGGTCAGGCTGGTGCGCATCCGGCAGAAACT
>DCTE01000093.1 GCA_002329405.1 Ruminococcaceae bacterium UBA1448
CGCAGAAGCCGGGGTGCATCTCAAACGCAAATTTGGTTACGCCATATTCACGCGCAAATGCAACTTTCTTCTTCCAGAAGGGAATCAGCTTTTCTTCCCACTGCCATTTCAGGATCTCGGGGAAATCATTCGGCCATGCACAGGTAACCCAGTTCGGATATTTGGATTCTTCGCAGTCGCCGGGGCAGCCGGAGAAGCAGTTGATGGTATCAACGCCCAGCTCTTTGGCCAGTTTGATTGCGTTGTCCAGGTCGTGCTCAAACTGAGCAGCGATCTCCTTATTGGGATGGATATAGTTGCCGTGGCAGGACAGGGCGCTGATCTCCAGCCCGGAAGCAGCCAGCGTATCCTTAAACTGCTGCATAGCAGCCGGATCGTTCAGCAGGATCTCAGGATCACAAATTGCTTTGCCGGGGAACCCGCCGCAGCCAATCTCAATCGTCTGCACACCTTTGGAGACGAGAAAATCGCAGACCCATTTCAGATCTTTGTCGCCAAACAGTACAGCCATAACGCCAAGTTTCATAGTGGATNNCTCCGCAACGGAGCAGGAGCCATTTGTAACTACGGGCAGATAACTAGTTGCCCGCTTTGCCGGTCAACCGGACCGACTCTCGGATTACCAGCTGATGGGGAAGCAGCAGTTGTTCTACAGGGCTGTCGGGATTGCGAATGTTTTTCAACAGCAATTCCATTGCTTTCTGTCCAATTTCCAACTGCGGCTGTGCAACCGTCGTAAGCGCAGGATTATAATATTCTGCGATGGAATTGTTATCAAATCCCATCACGGAAATATCCCGGCCAGCCAAAATGCCTTCCTCCATTAAGGTATGCATTAGCACAATCGCCGCAGCATCCGATGCGGAAAAAACCGCATCCGGGAGATCGTTCATCTCCAACAGCCGCCTTGCCGCCCTGCGTCCAGCTTTATAGGTCAGACCTTCATCCAACAGCAATCGCTTATCAATCGTCAGGCCGGCCTGATGCAGCGCATCAACTGTCCCTTCATACCGCTCGAACGAAGAGCCATACAGTCTTCCGGCCGAAAGATAAGCAATCCGGCGGTTACCATTTTCAATCAGGAACTGAACCGCATCATGTGCCGCAGCCCGGTTGTTGATAGTTACCGACGAGACACCAGTAAGCCCGGGAATCGTCTCACTTGCTACGACAACCGGACATTCAGCCGCAAGATTGGCTATCTGTACGCAATCAAGCGTCGAAAACAGGAAAATAATCCCATCCAGCAGCCTTCTGCGAACCATCTCAATATATTCCGTTTCAGCTTCCGGGTCATTTTCAGTTGTTACCAGCATAACATGATAGCCCTGCTGCATGGCAACCGACTGAATACCCCGAATAACACGGGAATAAAACTGATTGGAAATCGTCGGCAGAACGACCAGAATCTTCATCGTTTCCAATCTTCTAAGCGTCCTGCCCAGAAAATTGGGGTGATAGTTCAGCTTCTCGATCGCATTCTGTACCGCAGTAACTGTCTCAGAACGAACACGGTCGGT
This sequence comes from Ruminococcaceae bacterium UBA1448, assembly GCA_002329405.1. Classification (GTDB taxonomy): domain Bacteria; phylum Bacillota; class Clostridia; order Oscillospirales; family Ruminococcaceae; genus Faecivivens. The sequence goes on from DCTE01000093.1 coordinate 1,521, forward strand.
TCCATTCAAAACACGGGATACAGTCGCAACAGAGACACCTGCTTCCTTTGCTACATCTTTTATCGTTGCCATGTTATCCCGCCTTTTCATGTAATCGGTTACATTATTATCATATTCGTTTTTGCATAAAAAGTCAAGGCTTATCCCAGACTTATTTATAACAAAATTATACTCGCATTTTTGTAAAAATGCACAATAGTCTATTCCGCAAAAAAATAATTTTGTCTGGACAAAAATGGAAAAACGCTCTATCGAAAACAACAGAAATGTGGTATAATAAAGTGGATTGAAATTTTCTTCTATTTATAAGTTAAAACAGGAGGCCTGACCATGCAGCAAAACGAATACCGTCAGTTGGTGGATCGGCTGAATCATTACAGCAGACTGTATTATACGTTGGACAACCCTGAGATACCGGACGATGAATACGACCGCCTGATGCGCCAGCTTCGGGCTGAAGAAGAAGCTCATCCCGACTGGGTTACCCCGGATTCGCCGACCCAGCGTGTCGGCGACGTAATCTATACGACTTTTGACAAGGTCACCCATACGGTTCAGATGGGCTCTTTGCAGGACGTCTTCAGCGAAGAGGAGCTTTGGGCATTTCATAACCGTTGTTTACAGGTAGATGAACACCCATCCTATACCGTTGAGCCGAAAATCGACGGCCTTTCCGTTTCCCTTGAATATCGGGATGGTTTGTTTGTCCGCGGTTCGACCAGAGGCAACGGTTTTGTTGGTGAGGATGTGACAATGAACCTGGCGACAATCCAGGACATCCCCAAAAAGCTGAACCGGCCGCTTCCGTATCTGGAAGTGCGCGGAGAAGTCTACATGCCGTTATCGGTATTTAAAGAACTGGTCACCCGACAGATTGAGAATGAGGAAGAGCCTTTTAAAAATCCCCGTAATGCCGCGGCTGGTGGCCTGCGGCAGAAAGACCCGAAGATCACAGCGGCACGGCGTCTGTCGGTTTTTGTCTTCAACATTCAGCAGATTGAAGGGGAAACCATTCAGACACATGCTGATGGGCTGAAACTTCTTCAGTCGCTTGGCTTCAAGGTTATCCCGGAATTTCCGGTTTATACAGATTTTGCCGATGTCATTGAGGATATCCATGGAATTGACCAACGGCGCCATGAAAATGACTTTGATATCGACGGTGCAGTGGTCAAAATCAATAATCTCGCACTGCGGGAAACGCTTGGCGCGACGGTTAAATTCCCTAAATGGGCGGTTGCTTTCAAATATCCGCCGGAGGAAAAAGAAACCACCCTGCGCGATATCGAGATACAGGTTGGACGGACTGGCGCCTTGACACCGACGGCAATTTTTGACAGTGTAACGCTCGCGGGCACTTCAGTCAGCCGTGCAACACTGCACAATCAGGACTTTATCTCTGAAAAAGATATCCGTATTGGTGATACCATTCTGGTACGCAAAGCGGGAGAGATTATCCCGGAAGTTTTGAAGGTTGTACGGCATGCGCCAGACAGTGAACCATTTCAGATTCCGTCCCACTGCCCAGTCTGTGGGAGCAAAACGGTGCGGGACAACGATGAGGCGGTCATCCGATGCATCAACCCTGCCTGTCCGGCAACCATTAAACGAAGCATTGTACACTTTGCCAGCCGTAACGCAATGGATATCGAAGGTTTAGGGCCTGCAATGGTCGATCTGCTGGTAGATAACGGGTTGATTCATTCAGTCGCAGACTTGTACGAGCTGTCAGCGGAACAGCTGACCGGATTTGAACGGGTCGGTGAAATTTCTGCCGGAAACCTGATTTCCGCGATTGCCGCCAGTAAAGGCCGTGGACTTGCAAGGCTGCTGTTCGGACTGGGTGTCCGCAATGTCGGTGAAAAAGCTGCTCAGCTGATCGCCGCTCATTTTGGCTCAATGGACCGTCTATTGGCTGCCGGCAAAGATGACATCTGGCAGAAAAAGGAAAACATCATTCCCGGTATCGGTGAAGTAATTGCCGACAGTTTGCTGGAATATCTGAGCAGAGAGGAAACCCGGCAGCTTGCCGCACATCTCGGAGCTTTGGGTGTAAAGATGACAGAAGAGCAGGTGGAAAAAGGGACTGCCCTTGCTGGCAGCAGCTTTGTGCTGACCGGGACACTGCCCACCCTGACCCGTAAACAGGCTTCCCAGCTGATCGAACAGAATGGCGGTAAAGTCACCGCGTCGGTCTCCAAAAAGACCAGTTATCTGCTGGCCGGTGAAGACGCGGGCAGCAAACTGACAAAGGCTCAGCAGTTGGGCATTACCATCCTGACCGAACAACAATTCCTTGAGATGATTCCATCTGATGAACAATCATCACGATGAACTAATTATAGATATGGAAGAAAGGATAACAAATACTATGGATATGGACATCAAACGGCTTGCAAACCTTGCTAAGCTGAAATTTACCCCTGAAGAGGAAGAAAAATTTGCTGCGCAGATGGCCAACATCGTCGCCATGGTTGAAAAGCTGCCCGATCTGGATGCAAGCGGTCCGCTGATCGACCCGGATAATCCGATGGAATTCCGCAAGGACGAAGTTGTACAGAACTACCGCCGTGATGAACTGATTGCAAACGCACCTGAAGTGCAGGCTGGCTGTATCGTCGTCCCGAAGACTGTCGCAGAAGAATAAGGAAAGGAATGAATAACAATATGGAACTTTACCGTCTGACAGCGACTGAACTGTCCCGGATGATTCATAATAAAGAGGTTTCCAGCACTGAAGTGACCAGATCGGTCTTCTCCCGCATCAAGGCCAAAGAGGATGAGATCCAGGCATATGTCACGCTGAACGAAGAAGCGGCACTCAAAAAGGCTGCGGAAGTAGATGAAAAGATCGCAAAAGGCGAAACAGTCTCCAGCCTGGCCGGTATTCCGGTTGGCATCAAGGACAATATCTGCACCAAAGGACTGCGGACCACCTGTTCTTCCAAAATGTTATCGAATTTTGTACCGCCTTATAATGCAACGGTCATCAACAAACTCGAAGCAGCTGACTTTGTCTGCACCGGCAAGTTGAACATGGACGAGTTCGCGATGGNNGGGTTCTTCCACCGAAAACAGCTACTTTAAAAAGACCAGAAATCCTTTTGATACCACCCGTGTTCCCGGTGGTTCTTCCGGTGGTTCGGCAGCAGCGGTCGCAAGCGGTGAAGCGATTATCTCTCTGGGCAGCGATACCGGCGGATCTATCCGTCAGCCCGCATCTTTCTGCGGCGTTGTCGGCATGAAGCCGACATATGGCAGCGTATCCCGTTTTGGTCTGGTGGCGTTCGCATCTTCGCTCGATCAGATCGGCCCGTTCGGACGCTGTGTTGAAGACGTCGCGATGCTCACCAGTGTTATCTGCGGCAAAGACCCGATGGATACAACCTCTGTACGCAGAGAATATCCCTGCTTTGAAGCCAACCTGTCCGCTGATGTCAAGGGCCTGCGCATCGGCATTCCCGATGTTTATTTCGGAAAAGGTGTAACCGAAGAAGTCCGTCAGTCGGTTATGAAAGCTGCCCACCTGTATGAAGAGATGGGGGCTGTACTGGTTCCGGTCACACTGCCAG
>DCTE01000031.1:0-286 GCA_002329405.1 Ruminococcaceae bacterium UBA1448
ACCAGTCGATGCTGCCCGCGATGATCAATACTGTGCAGATGGTTCTGGTTGCGTTAATCATTGCGGTGCCGTTCGGAATTGGTTCGGCGATTTATCTGGTCGAGTACGCCAAAAAGGGCAATCGTCTGGTAACGATTATCCGTCTGACCACCGAGACCCTTTCAGGTATCCCGTCGATTATTTACGGCCTTTTCGGATACCTCTGCTTTAACGTTGCCGTCAAGATGGGTTATTCTATCCTGTCCGGCGGCCTGACCCTAGCGATCATGATTTTGCCGCTGGTCAT
>DCTE01000031.1:360-3611 GCA_002329405.1 Ruminococcaceae bacterium UBA1448
TGCGGCGCTGATCTTTACCGCAGGCACTGTTGGCGATATTGCGTCCGGCCTGACCAGTTCCGGCCGTACCCTTGCGGTACATATGTACCTGCTTGCGAATGAAGGGCTTTATATCAACAAGGCCTATGCCGTTGCGGTCGTGCTGCTGGTGCTGGTTCTGCTGCTCAACGGAGTTTCCGGCCTGATCGCGGGCAAGCTGAAAAAAGGCTGAGAAGATCCGGCAAAATCAAAAAGGAGTCAGTTTATGGACAAGTTTACTATCAATAATATGAATCTGTATTACGGCGATTTTCATGCCCTCAAGGATGTATCGCTGGATATCCAATCCAACCGGATCACCGCCTTTATCGGCCCGTCCGGTTGCGGCAAATCTACCTTTTTAAAGAGCCTCAACCGGATGAACGACCTGGTTGAAGGCTGCAAGATTACCGGAAGTGTTCTCCTTGATGGGGAAGACATTTATGGTGATATGGACGTCAACCTTCTGCGCCGCCGGGTTGGCATGGTTTTCCAGAAACCGAACCCGTTCCCGATGAGTGTTTATGATAACGTTGCATACGGACCGCGTACCCACGGCATCCGTTCCAGAAAACAGCTGGACGAGATTGTCGAGAAGTCGCTCCGTGGTGCAGCCATCTGGGATGAGCTGAAAGACCGTCTTGATAAGAGTGCATTGGGACTTTCTGGTGGTCAGCAGCAGCGTCTGTGCATTGCACGTGCACTTGCAGTAGAACCGGAAGTTCTTCTGATGGACGAACCGACCTCTGCACTGGACCCGATTTCGACCAGCAAGATTGAGGACCTGGTTCTTGAGCTGAAAAAGGATTATACGATTGTCATGGTCACCCACAACATGCAGCAGGCAACCCGTGTATCGGATGAAACGGTCTTCTTCCTGCTGGGTGAGATCATCGAATCCGGCCCGACTGAGCAGCTGTTCTCGGTACCGGCCGACAAGCGTACCGAAGACTACATCACCGGCCGCTTCGGCTAAGGCGCAGAGCCTGCGCTCCCAGTTCGCGTCGTTCGCCCGTGTGCCGACGGGCTCGGTCGCAAAAGGAACAATCCTACTGAACGCGCCGGGCAGATAGTGCGATATTTAGACTGCTTTCAAGAGAGCAATTCGCACACACTTACAAATTGAAGCCTGCGCTACAAATTTGCCGACGATACGATCTTGCTTCAAGTGCTCGGCAGTTCAAAATTTCGACCATCCACCTATGTTTAGGAGTTCTCTGTCGAATTTTGCAGAGCGAAACACAGTCACACGCAGCCATTGCCAGCGGCAGGGCAGTTGTGAGCGGAACACACACAATACCTCATAATAAGGCAGGTAAAAGAATATGCGCAACAGATTTGACCGCCAGCTGATTCAGCTGAACAATGAGATGATTGCGATGGGTGTCCAGATTTCCCATGCAATCGGATTTGCCATCAACGCGCTTCTGAGCCAGGATGTAGAGAAGGCAAAAGAAGCCATTGCGTTTGACGAAGAGATCGACCAGAAGGAACGGGAGATTGAGAGCCTCTGCCTGAAGCTGCTGTTATCCCAGCAGCCGGTTGCCCGTGACCTGCGCCAGATTTCGGCAGCACTCAAGATGATCACCGACATGGAGCGGGTAGGGGACCACGCAGTTGATATTTCAGAGATTGCGATTCATCTTTCGGATGAGTCCTACATCAGCCATCTCGGCAAGATTGAACAGATGGCCAAGAAAACCAGCGGCATGATTCTTGATTGTATGCAGGCGTTTGTAGACAAGGATATGGAACGTGCCGGCAGTGTCATCACCCGTGACGACCAGGTTGACGAGCTGTTTATTCAGGTCAAGTCCGATCTGATCGAGCTGATTCGTCAAAACCCAAACAACGGCTCACAGGCATCTGACCTTTTAATGGTCGCCAAGTATTTCGAACGGATTGGCGATCATGCGACCAATATCGCGGAATGGGTTCTTTTCTCGATTACTGGTAATCATAAGTCGGCCGATGCAGTCAACGCACAGGTCCATAAACTCGCAAATTCAGTCGAATAAACGGATAATCAGGCAAATTTTACACAGACTTTACATTACATATCGCCTCACTTTACATTCGGACCCTATCCTGAAACTGTTGAATGTAAAAAAAGTGCAAATACTCTGTAAAGTGAGGACTGTGTATGAGTATCTTTAATTTCCTGGCCCTCGTGGGCGGACTGGCACTGACACTGTATGGAATGAATGTTATGGGCAATGGCCTGACCAGAACTTCCGGCGGCAAACTGGAAGCAATTCTGGAGAAGTTTGCCGGTAATCCGCTCAAAGGTTTGCTGTTCGGGGCAATTGTCACGGCAGTCGTTCAGTCATCGTCCGCGACAACGGTTATGGTGGTCGGGTTTGTCAACTCGGGGATTATGAAACTGACCCAGGCGGTTGGTATCATTATGGGTGCCAACATTGGTACGACGATCACCTCCTGGCTGCTGGCGATGACCAGTATTTCCAGTGAAAGCATCCTGATTCAGATGCTCAAACCGACGTCGTTTGCGCCCATTCTCGCCGCAATCGGCATTGTTTATCTTATGTTCGCCAAAAACGAAAAAAAGAAAAATCTTGGCGAAGTTTTCCTTGGCTTTACAGTTTTGATGACCGGTATGTCGATGATGAGCGATGCAGTTTCACCGCTTGCAAATGTGCCGGAGTTTACCCGTATTTTGACCCTGTTCAGCAATCCAATTCTGGGGATGCTCTGCGGTGCGCTGCTTACTGGTATCATCCAGTCTTCCGCCGCTTCGATTGGTATTTTGCAGGCACTGTGCGTCACCGATGCGATCACCTACTCAACTGCGCTGCCGATCATTATGGGGCAGAATATTGGTACCNNGGTACCTGTGTTACGGCGCTGCTATCGTCGGCCGGAGCTTCCAAAAATGCTCGCCGGACTGCTCTGATTCATCTTTATTTTAATGTTGTGGGGACAGTTCTGTTTATGGCGGTATTTTATGCAGCCGATCTGGTTGTCGATTTTGGTTTCCTTGACCTGCCTGCCAATGCGTTTGGGATTTCGGTCATCCATTCGCTGTTTAATGTAGCTGCGACGATCGTATTGTTCCCGTTTGGGAAGTTGCTGGTGCGTCTTGCCTGCCTGACCATCCGGGATGACGATCAGCTGGAAGTTGTTTCGGAATTTCAGACACTGGATGACCGCTTCCTGACCAATCCTGCCTACGCTCTGGAACAGGCGATGCAGGTGACCAACCGGATGTGTGA
>DCTE01000031.1:3692-4232 GCA_002329405.1 Ruminococcaceae bacterium UBA1448
TCAGGAGGATTCCAGAAAGATTTCCATTCTTCTGCATTCGATTGGCGATATTGAGCGGATGAGTGACCATTCGGTTGAACTGGCCCGTTCTGCCAAAGAGATGGAAGATAAGGATATGTCCTTTTCCGGCTCTGCCCGAAAGGAGATGGAAGTTTTCACAGAAGCGCTGCGGGATATTGTCACCCGGACCAGTGAAGTATTTGAAACAGAAGACCTTTCTCTCGCACGTACAGTTGAACCGCTGGAACAGGTCATTGATGATCTGAATGCAAAAATTAAGCAAAACCATGTTGAGCGNNATGGGGTTTGTCCTGTCGGATATCACCACCTGCTATGAACGGATTGCAGATCATTGCTCCAACCTGGCAGTTTGCCAGATTCAGGTACATAAAGGCGAATATGATACCCATGAGTACCTCCAGGCCGTTAAACAAAAGAATGAGATATTTGACCGCGAAAAAGAAAAATTTGCACAAGTTTACCATTTTGTCTGAGATTGTTGAATCCACCAGCAATTGACAATATCCGGCAGGAATATTC
>DCTE01000047.1 GCA_002329405.1 Ruminococcaceae bacterium UBA1448
ATGATCGCTTCCGGCGGGCACAGTCATATTGTTGAGGTGCTGGACTATACAAAATTCCATGTCATCGGCCGCACAAGGGACGACGCAGCCGGTGAAGCATTTGATAAAGCAGCTCGGACGATGGGGGTCTCCTATCCTGGCGGCGTTTTTATCGACAAAGCGTCCAAACTTGGCAATCCTTCTGCTTTCAAACTTCCACACCCGCATGTCGATGGCAGCCCGTTTGACTTCAGCTTTTCCGGTCTGAAAACGGCTGTCATCAATATGGTGCACAATGCCTCCCAAAAAGGGATCTCAATTAATACCAACGATCTCGCCGCCTCCTTTCAGGCGACTGTCGCTGATATTATCTCTGAAAAACTGATGGCAGCACTGGATGAAACCGGACACAAAAAGCTGGTGCTGGCAGGCGGCGTCTCTGCCAACTCGGGACTCCGTGAACGTTTGCAGCAGGACTGTGACAAACGTGGCGTTCAGTTTTTCTGTCCGCCGCTCCCCCTTTGCGGTGACAACGCGGCGATGGTCGGTTCACAAGGATACTATGAATTATTGGCCGGCAATCTTGCAGGTTCTGACCTGAACGCGGTTGCCTCCAAAAAAATCGAAATCGAATGAACGAACGACGGGTCATTCAGGTTGCGGTTGGGCTGACCGCGGCACTGGTTATCTTTATTGTTGGATTCAGCCTCGGCCGCAATCCTCAGCAGGACGGTCTGGTTCTGATTTCATCTGTCCCGGCTGCTGTCTCATCTTCCGTCCCAGTTGATGNNNCACAACCCGACGAAATATCTGATACAGCCGAATCCGGCAATGAAGATTCTGCTTTCCCTGTCAACCTCAATACTGCTACAGCTGAGCAGCTGGACACCGTTCCCGGTATCGGCGAAGTGATTGCTGAACGCATCCTTGCATACCGGGAGAGTGTCGGACAGTTCCAGACGGTGGAAGAGTTGCTCAACGTAAAGGGAATCGGAGAGAAAACGTTGCAGGAAATGCGGGAATACCTGACAGTAGAAGAGACTGTATATGATTAAAACTCCAAACGAAAACAGCGGCAAACCCTTTTTACAGGTCTGCCGCTGTTTTCGTTATCTGCTCAATTTGAATTACTGGTTGATAAATGCTTCCGAAAGAGCGTTCATTGCTTTGACACCCTGTTCGCGGTCGATCAGGACGGAGATCTTGATCTCGGAAGTAGAAATCATCTTGATGTTGATATCTGCTTCATACAGAGCCTCGAACATCTTGGCAGCAACGCCGGGGTTGGACTGCATGCCTGCACCGACGATCGAAACCTTGGTTACATTGTCGGCAACTTCGATCTTATGGGGACGGAGGATGTCGGACGCAGCCTGCAATACTTCATATGCAAGGTCAGCACTGTCTCTCGGAACGGTAAAGCTGATGTCTTTGGTGCCATCACGGCCGATCGACTGGAGGATGATGTCGACATTGATCTTCTTGGCCGCCAGCAGCGAGAAGATCTTAAAAGCGATACCGGGTTTATCGGGAAGGCCGACAACCGCGATCCGAACGACGTCATCATCTTTTGCTACACCTTTAATCAGTAATTTTTCCATTTTGGTCACCTCTTTGACTTTTGTCCCGGGTTTATGCTCAAGACTGGAGCAAACTTCCAGATTTACGTTATATTTCTTTGCCATCTCAACCGAACGGTTGTGCAGTACCTGCGCGCCGCAGGAGGCAAGTTCCAGCATCTCATCAAAAGAAATCTCACTGAGCTTCTTTGCGGAAGGAACAAGGCGCGGGTCAGCTGTATAGATGCCATCGACGTCGGTATAAATCTGGCAGAGATCTGCTTTCATTGCAGCTGCAATCGCGACCGCGCTGGTATCACTGCCGCCGCGGCCAAGGGTTGTAACATCATCATAACGGTTGATTCCCTGGAAACCAGTGATGACAACGATCCGTCTCTTGTCCAGTTCCCGTTCGATTCTTTCGGAATCAATCTTTTTGATACGCGCCTTGGAATAGTTAGAATCGGTCTGGAAACCGGCCTGATGCCCGTTCAGCGAAATGACCGGATATCCCATCGACTCAATTGCCATCGCAAGCAAAGCAGCGGAAATCTGTTCGCCGGTCGACAGCAGCATATCCAGTTCGCGTTTGCTGGCATGGGGGTTGATCTCGCTTGCTTTTTCCAGCAGGTCATCAGTTGTATCCCCCTGAGCCGAAACGACAGCAATGACATTGTTGCCGCTCTTGTAGGCGTTGGTCACAATGTTGGCCACATTAAAGATGCGCTCTTTATTCTTGACGGATGTGCCGCCGAATTTTTGTACAATCAGTCTCATAACTGCCTCCATTCATGAAAGCAAATCGCTTTCAAAGTTATCTAAAATCAATAATCCAGTACCCGGATCATCGACTGGACCTTGATCAAGTTGCCCAACACTTCCAGCTTGCTTTCCAGCTCTTTTTCGGTCATCTGTCCGGTTACAAACGCGATCTCATCCTCCGGCTGTCCCGGACGGCTGAGGAAGGTAACACCGCCCATAACATCACTGACCGTCGTCTGCGCATGGTCGAGCAGACTGGCACGGATATAGAACTGCAGCGGATANNTCCGAATCGCTCCAGCTCAGCGATTTGCTGGTGCAGTTTGCCTTGGAAATATCAATCATATCGGCTACAACCGCACTGGCTGTCGGCATTTTGCCTGCGCCGCGTCCATAAAAGACTACGTCGCCTGTTGCATTGCCGCGAATCAGAATCCCATTGAAGACATCATCAATACCGGCCAGCTGGCTGTGTGAGGCGAGAAACGCAGGATAAACCGTCGCAATCACCTTGCCGTCCAGCTGTTTTTTTGCTCGTCCGATCAGCTTGATCACGC
>DCTE01000037.1 GCA_002329405.1 Ruminococcaceae bacterium UBA1448
ACAGCCGACTCGACTGGCCAGATCTGTTCGATCGGGCTGCTGCATCAGGACAGCGACGGCAAAATGACCGAGTATTATTCGCTGGTCAACCCTGAACGTCCGATGCAGAAGGAAAATATCGCGATACATGGTATCACCGATGAGATAGCAGCTCAGGCCCCAATTTTCCCGGAGGTGTGGAAAGAGATCCGGCACTGGTTCGAAGGCAGTGTATTGGTCGCGCATTCCGCGTCAGCTGCCGATCTGTTTTTCCTCAAGTCGACGTTGGCCAGTTATCGGCTGGAGCTGGGGGAGGTCGAGTACATCTGCACCTGCCGTGCGTCGCAGAAACTGCTTCCGCGGCTGGAAAACCACCGGCTGAATACCCTGTGCGCCTATTACAACATCCCGCTCGACCACCACAACGCCCTCAGTGATGCGCGGGGGTGCTACCGGCTGTTTGTTGAGCTGGGTAAACTGCGGGATATGGACACCTTTATCTCCCGGTACGACCTTTCCCCGTCACGCAGTCAACGCCCTGTCCGGCGTAAGTCTGGGCGCGGGCTGCCCAGTGAGTATTACAGCCACCCTGATTCGGTCGATTTTTCCGCGCCGTTTGCAGTTACAGGAGATTTCCGCAACGGCAGCAGGGAAGATGCTGAGGATAAAATCCGTGCCCTCGGCGGCGTGGTCCGCAGTTCGGTGACCAAATCGGTAAAATATCTGGTTGTCGGCAGTCTTGGCAGCGACCGCTGGGTACGCGGCTATGGAAATAAGGTCGGCAAGGCGCGGGAACTGGGCGTCCCCATCCTGTCGGAAAGCGATTTCTGGAAAGCGGTTCGCGCCGCAGAAAAAAATGACGGGAAAGCGTAAAATGGATACCGTTGAGGAACAGCATATTGTCATCATGTTGGCTCGGGTTTCAAGCCTCCCTCTTGAGGGAGGTGGCAACGCTTTGGCGGTGACGGAGGGAGTAAACGGACGGTGAAGCGGCGTTCGTTTGCTGAGCATTCAGAGCGGGGAGAATATTGGCATCAAGTCAGCGCGGACACCGCGCCCCGCTGGGGTTCCCCGCTGCGGACAAGGGAGCGCAGGCTCTGCGCCTTTCAGAATATGAAAAAGTCTTAACCCCCATTGTGGTCGTTTTGGCTCCATGCTATAATGCAAATATATTCTTGATTGGGGGAATCCTTGTGGTTTCATTCTTACTGGCAATTATCTATCTGTCTTTTATCAGCCTCGGATTGCCGGACGGGCTGCTGGGAGCGGCATGGCCGAGCATGCAGCCGGATATGGGCGTTTCGGTCGGTGCCGCTGGTGCGGTCTCCATGACCATTGCAGGCTGCACCATCATTTCCAGCCTTGCAAGCGACCGGCTGATCCGCCGTTTCGGTACCGGTCTGGTCACTGCTGTCAGCGTCGCTATGACCGCCGCTGCGCTGATCGGGTTTTCGATGACGACGGAATACTGGATGCTGTTTTTGTGGGCACTGCCGTATGGGCTGGGTGCGGGCAGCGTCGACGCGGCACTGAACAACTTTGTCGCGCTACACTATGAGGCGCGTCATATGAGCTGGCTGCATTGTATGTGGGGGCTCGGCGCGACCGCCGGTCCGTATGTGATGGGCTTTTGTCTGACCAATGGAATGGGCTGGCCAGCGGGTTACCGCACCATCGGCATTGTGCAGTTTTTGCTGACAGCTGTGCTGTTTTTCTCTCTGCCGATGTGGAAAAAGAAGGTCACTGCCCAATGGGACGGCGAAAAGGTTGACGGACGTACCCGCTCAATTCGCGAGATTCTGACCATGCCTGGTGCCAAACAGGTGCTGATCGCTTTCTTCTGTTACTGTGCGGTTGAGATGACGACCGGACTGTGGGGCAGCAGTTATATGGTCGGTTACCGCGGGATTGCCCCGGAGAAGGCCGCTGCCTGGATTTCGCTGTTTTATCTCGGGATTACCCTCGGGCGCGGCGGCTGTGGATTTATCGCCGGGCGGCTGTCCGACCGGGCGTTGATACGGCTGGGTGAGGGCGTAATTCTGATCGGGCTGGTGATGGTCATTCTGCCGGCACCGGAACTGGTTCTGTGTACCGGATTGCTGCTGGTCGGGATTGGCTGCGCGCCGATCTATCCCAGCATCATCCATTCCACCCCTGACAACTTCGGCCGGGACGCTTCCCAGTCAATTATGGGCGTACAGATGGCGAGTGCTTATGTCGGCTCTACCTTTATGCCCCCGATCGTTGGGGCGGTGGTCGGAAAATTTGGGATGTGGCTTTACCCGGTAATTCTGCTCGGAATCGCCGTGGCAATGCTGCTGATGACTGAATGGCTGCGCCGGATCAAAAACAGGGAAGGCCGTACGGTTTCCGCTCAGATGAATTGATAACAGAAGATGATCTTCACGCGGCAGGAAATGTCCGTCCGCCTGGAGGTCATCTTTTTGTCTTCCAAAAGGATTGGATGTGTTTTGATGATAAAAGCTGGCTATATCCAGTATAATGTTTCCCGCAGTCTGGATGAAAATATCTGCATGGTGGAACATCAGCTGCACCGGTTTGAAGATGGACTGGCAGTACTGCCGGAGCTTTGCGGCACCGGATATCTTTTCCCGGATAAAAAGGCGCTGGCAGCGGTTGCCGAACCGGTTCCCGGAGGCAGAACTGTTGAAGCAATGCGGCTGCTGTCGGGAAGATACCGGTGTTCGATGGTGTTTGGGGTCGCAGAAAAGGAAAACGGGTCGATTTATAATACTGCCGTCGTGGTCTGTCGCGGAAAATATGTCGGGAAATATCGGAAAATACATCTGTCCGATCTTGAGAAAAAATTGTTTGCACCCGGGGATTGGAACGGAGTTTTTTCGCTGGATGGGCTGAAAATCGGCGTACAGATCTGTTTTGACCTCTGGTTCCCGGAAATCGCACGGGAACAGCTGAAAGCAGGTGCACAGCTGTTCTGTGTCCCGGCAAACTTTGGCGGCGAAACCAGCCAGATCATTGCACGGGTTCGGGCAATCGAAAATCTCACCCCGCTGATTGTCGCAAACCGGGTCGGGAATGAGTCTATGCCGGGACTCGATGCAAGTTTTCTTGGCAGAAGTACGGTTTTTGCGGCAGACGGGACGCCGGTTGTCACTGCGCCGGACGGTATCCCGGCGGCGGTATGCTGTGAGGTGCAGCCGGTTCAGATGACCGGGAATGTGATCTGCCGCGATTTCTGGGCTGAGATCGCTCGGCATGGCGAAAATGTTTAAAAAAGAATAATTGTTTTTGCATCATGATCCAAAAACCGGTGCTCTGATTTTTTTTCGAGTCACCGATTGGCTTATTTGTTTACTGGCTGTCTTTTCGGCCGCCGATGAGCATGTATATCCCTGCCGCAGGTGCTGCCACCGCTGCAAAATCATATACCGCCAGAAGGATTATGACCAGGTACCAGGCCGCTCCTTCTGCTGGATGTTGTCCGGTGGCCAGCCCAGTCCAGACTGCCGTCAGCTGACACCCGGCCAGTGCCACTATTGCCATGACCAGAATTACCAGCAGCAGACGTCTGCATCGTTTCTGCCGGAAGGCTTCATACACCATCATCACCATCCCAGGCAGAATCAGATAAAACAGTTCCGCTGGCAGCAGGTAGTCGATCAGCAGCCTTCCGGTCATGATGCTTGCGACGGAACCGGTTCCAAGCATTAACAACAGTGGGATTAAGCATAATATCACGCCAATAATGCCGATGACTGGATGTCGTTTTGCGCGGCAAATTTTTTTCATTTTGGTGGCCTCCTTACGTTTTGGTATACTTTTCTGCATTCAGTATAAACGGTTTATTGTATTAATGCAACCGTTTCATAGGATTTGCGAGTATTTCATGGGCTTTTCGGGTTTCAGCATGTTGGGAGTTGTCCGCTTTCAGGACAAACAAAAAAGCTCACGAACCGGCTTGATACCTCAGTTTGTGAGCTTTTTCCATTTGGCGGAGATAGTGGGATTCGCCCCGCCTGCGGGCGGGCCAGGTCGCAGCTCTGACAGCCCACCGGGCTGTCATTCAGTACTGCTCCCGTTCGAATCCCACACGAACGTTTTATGGATGAAAAAAGAGGTACCATGCCAAAACATAGTACCTCTTAAATGGCGGAGATGGTGGGATTCGCCCCGCCTGCGGGCGGGCCAGGTCGCAGCTCTGACAGCCCACCGGGCTGTCATTCAGTACTGCTCCCGTTCGAATCCCACACGAACGTTTTATAGATGAAAAAAGAGGTACCATGCCAAAACATAGTACCTCTTTAATGGCGGAGATGGTGGGATTCGAACCCACGTGCCATTTTACTGACAAAACGATTTCGAGTCGTTCTCGTTACGACCACTTCGATACATCTCCATATACAATAGAATAATTATATCATAAAAATCAAAGATTTTTTGATATAANNTCTCCATATAGAACTGTTTAACACAGCTTTTATAGTATAGCATACCTGACAGGATTTGTCAAATATTTTTTGCGCTTTTCTTTTGGGAAAATTACCAATAATTCGCCGCAAAAATATTCGAACAAATCATTCGAACAGCCTTGAATGCGGCGAAAATTTGTGTTATACTGAGCGTAATGATGGAATTATGATTCTCTGCGGAAGGAGTGGACATTTTGAAGAAAAGGGGTAAACTTTCGATGGAGACCATCCTCCGTCTGCGCGGTCAGATTAACCGTCAGCCTGACGTTCAGTCTGACGGTCAGCCGGACAGTCAGACTGAACTTCAAAAGGATAATCAATTTGACAGTGAAATGAACTGTAAGATCGACACACAGTCGAATCTGCAAAAGCAGCAGGATGTCAGCCACCAATCCGATATTGCCTGGCAGGTGGATATCCCGTTCCAGGCCATTCAATATATGCCCCCTGAAGTTCAGGCAATCTGGCGGGGGGAAGNNGCAGTATCACTGCCGGTAAAGGCCATGAACGGGAGGCGCAGGATTCGGCGGTTATCATCGCCCATCTGTTGGATGCTCTGCCGGAGGGGGATTCGGGCGGCGGGCAGGCGGTCGATCTGGACAGTATTTTGACCGTCCCGGAGGATGAAGAAGCAGATGACGAGGATGACCTAATACCCGAACCTGAACAACCACAGCCGGAAGGACCGCCGGAATATGACGATACGCTGGTGTATACTGCCGGGCGCAGTGAGATTTCTCAGCACCGGGAGGAGTATGTCCGGTACTATCTGGCCAACCGGTTCTCCGGCTTTAAAAACGATCAGGTTCTGGAAATGCTGCTGCATTTCGCCTTTCCCCAGCGCAACACCGCGCTGCTGACGGAAAACCTGATGGAACGGTTTGGCAGCTTTCACGGTGTTCTCGGTGCTGGGGTTGACCTGCTGATGGCGGTCGATGGGATGACCCGTCACGCGGCGGTTTTACTGGATATGATATTGCAGGCCGCCCAGCGGGCGATCGAGGAACAGAACAGTGTCAATGATCTGCTCAACACCGACGAGAAGGTCGGGGAGTTTTTGCTGCGCAAGTTTTATGGGCTGACAACGGAGACCATCTATCTGCTTTGCCTGGACAACAACTGCCGTCTGGTCAGCTGTACCGAGCTGGCGCAGGGCAGTTCCAGCACCGCGCGGGTCAGCGTCCGAAAAATCTGTGAAACGGCGATTATCTCCAAATCTCCGAATGTGATTCTTGCCCACAACCACCCCGGCGGACGGGCCTATCCTTCCGGCGAGGATATCCGGGCAACCAGCCGGCTGCAAGGGCTGCTCAAGATGGTGGACATTGACCTGGTTGACCATTTTATTGTTGCTGGCAGCAATTGGAAGTCGATGGCACAGATGGGGGAACTGTCGGTAACCCGTGTCTCCGACAGGATGATTGAGCACTAAACGGGCGATCTCTGTACTTTTGCGGGCNNGGAATGCGGGCGCTGCCCGGAAAAATGACCGCTGTACGGCCTTTGAGGAGGTAAAACCGGATGGATTTTAAACTGCATGCCCCATATCAGCCGACCGGGGACCAGCCGGCTGCAATAGCAAGCCTGGTTGCCGGTCTGCGCGCTGGTGACAGGGAACAGACCCTGCTGGGTGTTACCGGTTCCGGTAAGACCTTTACAATGGCCAATGTCATCGCGCAGATCAACAAGCCGACGCTGGTACTTGCCCACAACAAGACGCTGGCTGCTCAGCTCTGTTCCGAGTTCAAGGAGTTTTTCCCTGAGAACGCGGTCGAGTATTTTGTCTCCTATTATGATTATTACCAGCCGGAGGCGTATATCCCCGGTTCCGATACCTATATCGAGAAGGACTCGGCGATCAATGATGAGATCGACAAGCTCCGCCATTCGGCAACCTGTGCGTTGTCCGAACGGCGGGACGTCATTATCGTCGCGAGTGTATCCTGTATCTATTCGCTCGGTTCACCGGTCGATTACAAAAGCATGGTCATCTCGCTGCGGACCGGTATGGAACTGCCGCGTGACCAGCTGCTCCACCGGCTGATTGAGCTGCAATACGACCGCAACGACATTTCCTTTACCCGTACCAAGTTCCGGGTACGCGGCGATACCGTCGAGATCTTTCCGGCGGGCAGCGGTGAAACGGCGATCCGCGTGGAATTCTGGGGGGACGAAATCGACCGGCTGAGCGAAATCAACCCGCTGACCGGTGATGTGCGCGGGGTGGTGTCCCATGTCGCGATCTACCCGGCGTCCCATTTTATCACCCCGCGGGAAAAGCTGGTGACCGCGATTGAGAACATCCAGACCGAGATGGAAGACCAGATTCGGATGTTCAAGTCGGAGGGCAAGCTGCTGGAAGCACAGCGGATTGAACAGCGGACCAAATATGATATGGAGATGCTGGAGGAGATCGGTTTCTGCAAAGGCATCGAGAACTATTCCCGCGTGCTGGAAGGCCGGGCGCCGGGGTCGACTCCGCATACCCTGCTCGACTATTTTGACAAGGATTTTCTGTTGTTTATCGACGAGTCGCATGTCACCGTCTCCCAGGTGCGGGGGATGTTCAACGGCGACCGGGGACGCAAGCAGGTGCTGATCGACTATGGGTTCCGGCTGCCGTCGGCACTGGACAACCGGCCGCTGAATTTTGATGAGTTTAAGGAAAAGCTGGATCAGGTGATCTATGTATCGGCGACCCCCGGCCCCTATGAACGGGAACACAGCGTCAATTTTGCCGAACAGGTCATCCGTCCGACCGGGCTGCTTGACCCGGAAGTGACCGTTAAGCCGGTTGAGGGGCAGATCGACGACCTTGTCACCGAGATCAACGCCCGCACCGCAAAAGGGGAACGGGTGCTGGTCACAACGCTGACCAAAAAGATGGCGGAGGATTTGACCGAGTACCTGAACGGGCTGGGAATCAAGGTGCGGTATATGCACCATG
>DCTE01000066.1 GCA_002329405.1 Ruminococcaceae bacterium UBA1448
TCCAGTTCAGTATTATGAAAGGTAATTCCCTTTTCTTCGAACCAGTTCTCCAGTTCGTCAAATGTAATCGTCAAATCAATACTGTCCGAGCAATACTGTTCGACTTCATCCTTTTTGGAGATACAGGGGCCGACAAAAACTACATGTGCGTCAGGATGTTTCTCACGGATCAGTTTTGCATGCGCTTCCATCGGAGAAACGACTTTCGCATAGTATTGCAGGCATTTGGGATGATATTTGCTGATCAACCGGGTGATCGAATGGCAGCAGGAAGAGATGATCAGTTCCGCCCCTTCATCAATCATCTGTTCATAGCGGGTTTTGACCATATATGCTCCGATTGCAGTCTCTTCAACATCATAAAATCCCAGTTTTTTCATAGCTTCCGCCATCGGACGGAACCCTTCGGCATCAAATGCTGCGATAAACGAAGGTGCCAGTGTAGCAATAACCTTCTCACCTGAATCAATCAGTTTTTTAACCAGCGGAACATCGTCCCGGACTTCTTTGGCGTTCTGCGGACATACCTGAACACAGCGGCCGCAGAGGATACAATCGCTGGAAATGATGGATGCCTGATGGTTGCGTACCCGGATGGACTTGACAGGACACTCCCGCACACATTTGTAGCAGTCGCGGCAGTTGGCCTTGGTAAACTGTAGCACTTCCATGACGGTTTCCCTCCATTATATTATCCGCGCCCAAGCGGTTCGAGCGCATATTTTCTGAATACTTCAACAGCATTTTCCGGCGTGACGTTGCCAACATATTCATCGCCAAACATGGTAGACACCCCTTCGGTGCAGTGCCCCATACAAAATGCCGCTTTCAGATCAATCTGGTCCTGAAGCCCATACTCTTCCACCAGCTTCTGGAAAGCACGAATCACATTATAAGAACCCTTCAGATGACAAGAGCTGCCAACACAAATCTGTACGTCCATACTACTCTCACCTTTCTGCCCGGCACAGGGCAATATTATTGATTACATTATAAATGGTAATAAAAGCTTTGTCAATTCTCTGACAGAATCCTGTGATATAAATTGTCCAGGCAATCCGCTACCCGATTTGCGGCCTTTCTGTCTATATCAAAAATAAATGCCTGTATCACCAGGCACAACCTTTATCCCATATTTCTTATAGTATAGCACAAAAACTGGTCACATGACAAGTTTTTTTTGGATTTTCCTTTAGTCCCTATAGACAAGACCTGGCAGAATCGGTATAATAAAAAAAATACCACTACAGGAGGCAAAATATGAGACACATGATTGATCCGCTGGATTTTACCAAAGAGGAAGTGGACCGTCTTCTTGCGCTTGCAGATGACATTGCTGCCGATCCTTCACGCTACCGCGAGGTCTGCCGGTATAAGAAACTTGCCACACTTTTCTATGAGCCCAGTACCCGTACCCGCCTCAGTTTTGAAGCTGCGATGCTCAACCTCGGCGGAAGTGTTCTCGGCTTTTCCAGTGCAGACTCCAGTTCAGCTTCCAAAGGTGAAAGCATTGCCGACACCATCCGCGTTATCAGCTGCTATGCAGACATCTGCGCTATGCGCCATCCGAAGGAAGGTGCTCCCCTCCGTGCCTCCATGTATTCCCGTATTCCCGTCATCAATGCCGGTGACGGCGGACACCAGCATCCGACTCAGACGCTGACCGATATGATGACCATTCGCCGCCGTCTGGGAAGGTTGGAAAACCTGACGATCGGCCTTTGCGGTGACCTTAAGTTCGGACGCACCGTTCATTCACTGATCAAGTCGCTTTCCCGTTATACCAACATCCGATTTATCCTGATTTCGCCCGAGGAGCTGCGGGTCCCCGATTATGTCATCCGGGAGGTTCTGGAACCGAAAAACATTCCGTTCGAAGAGGTTTCGTCGCTGGAAGATGTGATGCCGCAGCTGGACGTCCTCTACATGACCCGNNTTCTTCAATGAAGAGGATTATATCCGTCTGAAAGACAGCTACATCCTGACCGAGGATAAAATGAAGCTGGCTAAAGAAAAGATGGCGGTTCTGCATCCGCTGCCGCGTGTCAACGAAATCACTCTGCCGGTAGACAACGATCCGCGTGCCGCTTATTTCGAGCAGGTGCAGAATGGTGTTTACGTTCGGATGGCACTGATTATGACCCTTCTTGGACTGGCTGAATGATGGAAAGGAGCTACCTTATGAAAACTACACGCAACATCGACAGCATCGAAAATGGCATCATCATCGACCATATCCAGGTTGGCAATGGCATGAAAATCTATGATCTGCTGCACTTGGATGCACTTGAATGCACCGTCGTCCTGATCCGAAACGCCCGCAGCAGCCGTTATGGACGGAAAGATGTGATCAAGATTGAGGGTGAAATCAGTCTGGACCTGGACCTGCTGGGATATGTTGACCATCATGTCACCGTCTGCTTTGTACATAATGGTGAGATTGTTGAGAAAAAGAAACTGACCCTTCCCCACCGGCTGACCAATGTTATCCGCTGCAAAAATCCCCGCTGCATCTGCACGATCGAGGAAGGAATTGACCATGTCTTTGAACTGACCCCGAATAAGACCTATCGCTGCATTTACTGTGAAAATCCGGCGAAAACCTGATTTTCTTCAATAAAATAAACGACGCCTGTCTGTGGGNNCTGTGATACAACTGTTCGTATCGTGGACAGGCGTTATTTAGTCTATATCATTTTACGAAATACGGAAATTCGCTTCATCCGGTATTGCAGGGTATTATTTTTGTGAAAGCTCTTTTGCCTTTTCGATCACCAGATCAATATCGCTGAAAACAGTCAGAGAAGAACAGAGATTGCGCAGTTTTGGTGCACCCGGCATCCCCTTCAGATAATAGGCGGCTGTCCGCCTGCTCTCCCGCATACCGATATATTCTCCCTTATACGTGACCGCAAGTTCAACCTGCCGCCGCATGACCGACAGTTTTTCTTCAACCGTCGGAGGCGCCGGTTTCGGCTCACCACTCAATAATGCCCGGATTTCCCGGAAAATAAACGGATTGCCATAGCTTCCCCGCCCGATCATAACCAGGTCGCAGC
>DCTE01000076.1 GCA_002329405.1 Ruminococcaceae bacterium UBA1448
CCAACTTTTATTATAGAGCCTTTTATTTTTCTGCCATGTGGGCGGGGGTGCTCTCTTTTGGCCAGGAGCGCGTCAGACGGAAAAACGGATTGGAGGATGTTTTTCGATAAAATCTGCGCCGGTAAACAGAAAGGGCCATCAGGATGGCCGCCGCTGACGACATCAGATCGGATACCGCACTGCTCCAGACAATTCCTTCCAATCCGCCCAGCAGCTTTGCCGCCAGCAGTACCGGAATCAGTACCAGCCCCTGCCGCAGGATAGAGGCGATCGTCGCAGGCAGTGCCCGCCCGGCGGCCTGCAGCAGGTTGCCGGAGAGGTAATAGCCGCCCAGCAGCGGCGCAGTCACCAGCGCGGCCCGGGTGACCCTGATGGCCAGATCGGAGGTCTGCGGGTCGGTCGTGAACAGATGGACCAGCTGGGGGGCAAACAGCAGGCAGCATCCGCCCAGCAGGCTGGTGCAGGCAACCGCTGTGATCGCGCTGGCACGCAGCATCCCGGCCAGCCGCTGCCGGTTGCCCGCGCCCCAGAAGTATCCCAGCACCGGCTGGATGCCAATGGCAATCCCCATGCCAACCATCGCAACAACCATCGCGGCTTTCCCGCCTACCGAGAAGGCGGCGATTGCCTGGTCGCCGTATCCGGTCAGTATCCGGTTCTGGATGCCGCCTGCCAGGTTCATCAGCAGGTTGCCGAGTGCAGACGGAAGCCCCAATGTGAGGATTGGGACAAGTGAAGTCCTGCATCCATGTTTTGTCAGGGTCGGGGCCAGCCGGCTTTTTCCCGATCTGAGGTAACATACAAGGTAGAGCGCGCTCAGCAGGTTCCCCAGTGCAGTCGCCAGCGCAGCACCGGTTACCCCCATCCCGAATACCAGGATGAACAGCGGGTCGAGCAGGATGTTGGTCATGGTCCCCAGCAGGTTGGCGGTCATCGACTGGCGGGCCGCTCCTTCCGCCCGGATGATGTTTCCAAACGCGGTCGAAAAGACGACTGCCGGGGTGGATATCGCGGCGATGGTGAGGTACTGGCGGGCATACGGAGCGGCCTCTTCCGAGACGCCGAGAAGGGGGAGCAGCTGCCCGATACCGGCCAGCAGTACCGCTGCGTACAGTCCGCCGCTGGCCAGCGACAGCAGCAGGCAGCTGCCTGCAAATTCCCGTTCGCCGCCTTTTCTTTCACCTAGCCGTCTTGCGATGAGCGCACACCCGNNCCGCCGCTCCCGATCAGCGTCCCAAAGACGCTCTGGATTCCGATGGCAGGGGAAACCAGCGATACCGCGGCCAGTTGGGTCACATCCCCAAGCTGGCCGATAAAAAACAGATCGGTCATATGATAGACCGTCATGACGATCATGATGACCACGGCGGGCAGGCACATCGTCAGCAGCAGTTTGCCTGCTGACTGCTGTTCAAAAGGCAGATTTCCGGTTGTTTTCTTCACTGGGACCACTCCTTTTTATTATTACAACACTTGTATTGTTTTTACATCTATAGTATAATACCGGGGAGAGTGAAGTACAACCATCAATATTTCGACAAATGTTGCGTTAATGAAGGGGGATATCCAATGAATACCGCCAACAATCAGCGTTTCCAGGAAACCGACCGCCGCATCCGCGGGTCGATGTTGCAGCTGCTGCAAACCCTGCCGCTGGAAAAAATAACGGTCGGCGCGCTCTGCCAGATGAGCGGCTGCAACCGTTCCACTTTTTATGCCCATTTTCTGGATACCTATGACCTGATGGATAAGATTCAGCTGGAAATCTACCGGGACCTGAAAGAAAAGTTTGAGGGCAGGACCTTTTTAACTCACAGGATGGTGCATGCTGACCTTCTGGTCGGGCTGCTGGCGCACATTGCAGACAACCGTTTCTTTTACCGCGCCTATCTGGCAAGCGGGCGGGCTGAGCTGGAACAACCCAAACAAATGCTGTATCACCAGTATTTTCTGCCGTATTTTGCCCAGCTGGGGTTTGACCTGCAAAATGAATGGGACAGCCGGCGGGCAGGGTATCATTTCCGTTTTTTCTTTGAGGGGCTGATCGCAGTGGTCCGCGTCTGGCTGGAGGAAGATTGCCCAGAGTCCCCGGAACAGCTCGCTGGCATCATCTGGAAAAGTATCGCGCCGGTTCCTGCTGAGATTACTGGAAATGAAAACCCGCCTGACGGCCGGTCAGAAACCGCGTCAGACGGGTTGGAAAACGATTTGGATTAATCGGCAGGTTCTGCCTGTGCGGAAAAGACGGGAGAAGGTGTCCCGCCCTGGCTTCCGCGGACAATCCGGTGGAGGATAAAGCTCGCAAAAAAGAAAATCACGACGGTACCGGTGCTGATGGCAAAGCTCAGGTTGTAGCTGCCGGNNTGCCGACCGCAGTGATAATCCCGTATTTTTCCTGATAGCCGGACGCTTTATAGACATCCAGCGACAGCAGGTTCGGGATCAGCGTCCCCGCCGCCATCGAAACTCCCGACAGGCCGGACGCAAAATACATCAGATAAATATTGATGTCCTTCCCCCCGGCAATCAGCATTAAAAATGCTACCCCGACAATCCCCATCGCCAGCCGGGAAGTCCGCCAGATGTTCCATTTATCGGCAATCGCCCCCAGGACGACCTTTCCAATGATGTTGCCGATCATCGCGCAGGAGGTGACCAGCGCCGATACCGTCAGATCATGCCCGACCGACTGGGCATACCGCGCCATATGGGAATAATACTGGCAGGTCCACAGCGCACAGGAGGAAATGACAATGCACAGCCCCAAAACCAGTGCCGGCCGCTGATAGCTGGCTGTTCCCGACGGGACATTCTTTTTCAGTTCGCCGGGCAGCCCCTCTTCAGCACCATACGGGGCCAGCCCTTCGTCTTCCGGCCGCAGCCGCAAGACCAGAAAGATGGTCGGCATTACCAGCAGCATCGCAATTCCGGCTGAAACGACAACCGCCCAGCGCCAGCCCAAAAGGATGATCAGCTGGGAACAGACCGGGTTCATGATCGCACCAAACAGCCCGGAAGCGGCCAGCGACAGCCCGACTGCAAAGCCGTTTTTCTTTCGGAACCAGTTGTTGATCATCAGGGTGACGGGAATTGAAAGCAGCGAGCTTGCAAACAACCCCATAAACAACGCCGAAATGTACCACCAGATCAGCTGGTGAAACAGGGCCATACTCGCCAGCATCAACGCCGCCCCGCACATTTCCGCCCCCAATACCAGCTTGAGCGGGTACCGCCGCAGCAGCTGCATCGTAAAAGGCATGGTCAGTGCCATCACGATACTGCGGATGGTCGCGTACATCGACAAATCGCCTGTCCGAAAGCCCAGGTCGGTACAGATCGCGGTATAAAATACCCCTAAACAGTTGTTCAGAATACCGGTTGTCCCTCCCTGAAAGAGGATGCAGCCGATCAGGATAAACCAGGCTTTGTGCAGGCGGCGGGCGGGGAGAGATGGCGGTTGAGTGGTCATGACGTTCCGTCCTTTCAATTTTGTCACTTTGTGATATTATTGGCTTTATTGTAGCATATTTTGTCATGACCTGCAAGGAAAACCGGTGATTCTATTCTGAAAAAATAAACAAAAATATAGTCGGAAAATTGGCAGAAAAAAGAAGGTATCGTCGGGCTATGACTGCCCTCCAACACCTTCTCACATAGACATCAGAACACGTTACCGCCGAAAGCGCAATACACTTATTCGGCGAATGCAGATTCGACCAGCTTGACAAGGCTGTCAACTGCAGCCTGCTCGTCAACGCCGTCAGCAATGATGCGGATGTTGGTGCCGCCGACAATACCCAGCGACAGTACACCCAGCAGAGATTTGGCGTTTACTCTCCGCTCTTCCTTCTCGACCCAGACAGAAGACTTGAATTCATTTGCCTTCTGGATAAAGAAAGTTGCGGGACGCGCATGGAGACCAACCTGATTTTTGACGGTAACATCTTTCAAATACATACCAAACTCTCCCATTTCAAGAATTGTCTTGCAAAGTGCACCCGGTCTTCAACTACCCGCCGGATACCCTCTGCACTGCCGGAACGGAACGGGTCCGCTCACCTGTAGAGTACGTTTTCTCACCCGGGAAGGTGAACGACCCAAGTGAAACTATGTTTATTATACCACGGTTTGGAAAAAGGTCAACGGATTTTCCAGAGTTTCTTCAATTTTTGATAAAATTTCGTNNTTCGTTTAGGACGTTGTAATGACGCTTAAAATTTATTCACATGTTTGTGCATCTGTCACATATTTTTTGCCCCGTTTTTCCACAGCCGGGCATGGTTTTGGGTCACTTTAGTCCCTGTTTCCTATATTTTCTCATCATATCCGGCCGCTTTTTAGCAGTTCTGTCTAACGACTGCTGGTGCCGCCAGGCTTCGATTTTGGCATGGTGCCCGCTGCGCAGAACCTCCGGTACTTCCATCCCGTCCCAGACTTCCGGCCGGGTATACTGCGGATATTCCAGCAGCCCGTTCATGTGGCTCTCTTCCTCGAAA
>DCTE01000073.1:0-8768 GCA_002329405.1 Ruminococcaceae bacterium UBA1448
CAAGTTTGGCGGCGGCGGATATAAAGTGTCGGGCGGCCTGCACGGTGTTGGTGCATCGGTTGTCAACGCACTGTCCAGCGCACTGGATCTGACCATCCGCAACAACGGCCACATCTATTACCAGCATTTCCACAACGGCGGCAAATATGATGAGCCCCTCAAAATAATTGGGGATCTTGCAGAAGGGGAGCCGACCGGAACTTGTGTCGTATTCCAGCCGGATGCCGCCATTTTCCCGGATACCACTTACGATTATGAGACGCTGCTGACCGATCTGCGGGAACAGGCGTTTTTGAACGCGGGTGTGCGGATTGTTCTGACCGATCTCCGGGAAGCGTCCGGGCCGGATGACCTGGAGCATATCCGTCAGGATGATATGAAGTATGAAGGTGGAATTTCCTCCTTTGTCACCCATTTGAACAAATCCAAGACTGCCCTGCATGAACCGCCGATTCATCTGACCCGCAAGGAAGATGATATGATTGCTGAAGTAGCGATGCAGTACAATGATTCCTACTATGAAGTGATCAAGTCCTTTGCCAACAACGTGCATACAATGGACGGCGGCACCCATGAAGAAGGCTTCAAGGCGGCACTGACCCGTGTCTTCAATGATTACGGCAAGGCGAAAAAGCTGATTAAGGACGGCGACCAGAATCTGACCGGCGATGATGTTCGGGAGGGGCTGACCGCAATCGTCAGTGTCAAACTGCCGGAGTGTGAGTTTGAAGGCCAGACCAAGACCANNTTCGAAGGCCAGACCAAGACCAAGCTCGGCAATACCGAAGTGCGGGGACTGGTGACCAAACTGGTTTATGAAGGGCTGTCCACCTATTTTGAGGAAAACCCGGCGACGGCAAAGGCGATTTTTGACAAGGCACTCTCCGCTCAGCGGGCGAGAGAGGCGGCAAAACGTGCCCGTGAGCTGACCCGCCGCAAATCGGTTTTGGAATCGGGTGGATTGCCCGGTAAGCTGGCCGACTGTACCTCCAAAGACAATACCGTGACCGAAATTTATATCGTCGAGGGTGACTCGGCAGGCGGTTCGGCAAAAGAGGGAAGGGACCGCCGTTTCCAGGCGATTCTGCCGCTCTGGGGCAAAATGCTCAATGTTGAAAAGGCAAGGCTTGAGCGGGTATACGGCAATGAAAAGCTGATGCCGGTTGTCACTGCGCTTGGATGCGGCCTGGGCGATGATCTGGATATTTCAAAACTCCGCTACGGAAAAGTTATTATCATGGCCGATGCCGATGTCGACGGTTCTCATATCCGCATGCTTCTTTTAACCTTCTTTTTCCGGTTTATGCGTCCGCTGATTGAGCAGGGACATATTTACTTTGCTCAGCCGCCGCTTTACCGGCTGACCCGCGGGAAAAAGCTCCGCTATGCCTTCTCGGATGAAGAACGCGACCAGGAACTCAAAGAAATGTCGGAAGACGGCAAATACAAGGTCGACATCCAGCGGTATAAAGGTTTGGGCGAGATGGATCCGATTCAGCTGTGGGAAACGACGATGGACCCGAACAACCGGACCATTGTCAAGGTTGAACTCAGCGACGCCGCACAGGCCGATGAGACGATTACCATGCTGATGGGGGATAAGGTCGAACCACGCCGGGAATTTATCGAACGCAACGCCCGCAATGTACGCAATCTGGATGTCTGATGAAACTGTCTTTTACACAAGGACAGTTGGAATAAGACTTTGTTCATCTGCTGCAAAGGATGTGTATTTTTGAACAGCAACAATCAAAATGAACAGCTCAAGGAGACAAGAAACCGGGATGAAATCCATGAAGAGCTTTCGGGGCAGACCAAACTGGTGACCGATCAGGGGCTGACCGCTGATCAGTACAGCGTATCTGACCCCTGGATTGATTCCAATCGCCTTTCGGAAGAGGAAGAAGAGGAACTGTCGGGGATTCTGGTCGAATATGATATGAGAAAAGAAGAGATTATCCCCGGCATGAAGGCGTTTCAGCACAAGGTCTCTTTTCGTAAGAATATGATTTATACCGCGATACTGGCAGTGCTGACCGTGTTGTACTATCAGGCGGTTTTCCGCAACCCGGACTATGATATCGGTAAGGTACTGGGTGCGCTCTGCCTGTTTGTCATTCTGATGATCTGGTACCTGCCGGTACGCCATATCAGAAATACCGTCAAAGCGGTTGAGGGCGAGCATATGACCTACCGGCTGGAGATTTCCGAGATTGGTTTTCTGATTCTGGAGGACAGCGGTAAATATCTGGTTCGTTTTTCGACGCCGAGTGTATCGGTAATTGAACTGCCGATGTGTTTTACCGTCTGTGTCAGCAGGGAAAAGGTGTTTATTATCCCCAAACGTTGTATCCGTCCGGAAGATATGGATGAGATCCGCCGGCGGATGCAGCAGGGGCTGGGCGACCGGTATGTCGTGAAAGAAAAATAATCTGCCGCGCTTTACATTTCCGGCTTGTTCAGCCGGTCAGGCTCCCGGGTGAGCCGCTGGTTTTGCCGCCTGCGCGGGGCGGAAACCGGAAAGGAATGGTAAAATAAATGGACAATGATTTTCTTAATCAGGAAGGTACCATCGTTAAGGTTGCCGACATCAACCGCGAGATGCGCAAGTCGTTTATCGACTATTCGATGTCGGTTATCGTGTCGCGTGCCCTTCCAGATGTGCGGGACGGCCTGAAGCCGGTTCACCGGCGGATTATCTATACGATGCACGAAGACGGCCTGACCTCCGATAAACCGTTTCGTAAATGTGCGACGACGGTCGGTAGNNTAGTGTACTGGGCCGGTATCATCCGCATGGTGACGCATCGGTTTATGATGCACTGGTCCGTCTGGCGCAGAACTTTTCGATGCGCTATAAGCTGGTAGATGGCCACGGAAACTTTGGCTCGATTGACGGCGACCCGCCTGCTGCCTACCGTTATACCGAAGCACGGATGAGCAAAATGGCGCAGTATATGGTCACCGATATCGGCAAGGATACCATCGACTTTGATTCCAACTTTGACGATACCCGCAAGGAACCCAAGGTCTTGCCTTCCCGCTATCCAAATCTGCTGGTCAACGGTTCTTCCGGTATCGCAGTCGGCATGGCAACCAATATNNCAATATCCCGCCCCATAACCTGGGCGAGGTTTGTGACGCAATTGACGCGGTTATTGATAATCCCGATATCGGGCTGGACGAGCTGATGAACTATATCAAAGGCCCGGATTTCCCGACCGGCGGTATCATCATGGGCAGAAGCGGTATCCGCAGCGCCTACGCGACCGGCCGCGGCAAACTGACCCTGCGTGCAAAAGCGGACATCGAAGAAGACGCCAAAGGACGGCAGTCGATCGTTGTCACCGAAATCCCTTATATGGTCAACAAATCCCGTATCATTCAGGGGATTGCCGAGCTGGTCAAAAATAAACGGATTGATGGCATTTCCTATATCCGGGATGAATCCGACCGGGACGGTATGCGGATTGTCTTTGAACTGAAACGGGACGCGACCCCGCAGCTGGTGCTCAACCAGCTCTACCATTATTCGCTGCTTCAGGAGACGGTCGGCGTTATTATGATTGCACTGGTGGACGGACAGCCCCGCGTGCTGACCCTGAAAGAGATGCTGCAAAAGTATATTGATTTTCAGGGAGAGGTCATTACCCGCCGCACCCAGTATGATCTGAAAAAAGCGGCCGACAGGGCGCATGTCCTGGAAGGCCTGAGACGGGCAATTGACATTGTCGACGAGATCATCGCGACGATTCGCGCCTGCAAGGGCGGTATCCCGGAAGCCAAGGCTGCGATTATGGAAAAATTCGGGTTTGATGACCCGCAGGCAAGCGCAATTGTCGCTTACCGTATTGGTCAGCTGGCCGGGCTGGAAATCCTCAAAATCGAGGAAGAACTGGGCGAGCTGGAAAAACAGATTGAGGAATACACCGAGCTGCTCAGCGACTACAGTAAGATCATGGAGGTCTTCAAAAAAGAACTGGGCGAGATCCGGGACAAATTTCGCGACGACCGTCGCACCGAGATTCGAGCGGTTGAAGGGGATGTAGACATCGAAGACCTGATTCCTGAGGAAGACTGCGTTATTACGCTGACTCATTTTGGCTATGTCAAACGTCAGGCAAGTTCTGCCTACCGTATCCAGAAACGGGGCGGCAGAGGGATTTCCGGCATGAAGCAGCGGGACGAGGATTTTGTTGAGGAGATGTTCGTCACCTCCAGCCATGATCAGATGCTGTTTTTCACCAATCAGGGACGGATGTTCAGCCTTAAATGCTATGAAATCCCCGAAGGCAACCGTACTGCCCGCGGCACCAATATGGTCAATCTGCTGGCACTTGCGCCGGAGGAGAAGGTCACGTCGATGATGCGGGTCGGTGATTTTGACGAAGAGCATTATCTGGTGATGGTCACCAAAAACGGTCTGATCAAGCGTACCCGGCTGGACGCCTATAAAAATATCCGCAAATCCGGCCTGATCGCACTCGGACTCAATGAGGGCGATGAGCTGGCATGGGTGCGGCTGACCGACGGAAAAGATGAGCTGGTCATTGCGACCCGCAATGGTATGGCGATCCGATTTTCGGAAAACGATGTCCGTCCGATGTCCCGTACTGCAATGGGGGTCAAGGCAATCAGCCTCAAACCCGGCGACAATGTGGTCGGGATGGTCGCTGCGCGTGAGGATGCCTGCATCCTGACAGTCACCGATAAGGGGCAGGGCAGAAGGACGCCGGTTTCCGATTACCCGGTTCAGGGACGCAACGGCATGGGCAAGATCAACTACAAGGTGAACGATACCAAAGGTTATGTCTGCGGTATCAAAGTCGTGCGTGACGACGAAGATCTGATTCTGATTTCGAACGACGGAATCATTATCCGTATAGCAGCTTCGGATGTCAATGTCATGAGCCGGTATGCGACCGGTGTACGGGTCATGCGTCTGGCAGACAATGACTGTGTAGTCGCATTTGCAGCGGTCGAGCATCTGGACGAGTCGGACAAGACGGATGATGAGATGGATGATGAAATGATGGCGGATTCGATGGAAGGTCAGATTTTTGAGGCCGAGGAAAATGATCTGCCGGAGGATGAAACAGCCGGTGACGGTCTGGAAGAATAAACAGCTGTTGAGCTATGATAACAAACGGGCGGAGAAATTCGCCCGTTTTTCTGTAAAAATACGGCGGTATCTGGGCCCGATTCGCAATATTTTTCCGTTTCCCTGCATATGATGTCTCGATTTGGCCGGCGATTGCCGGGAAAGAAAGGGGCGGGCAGATGAACGGATGGAAGGACTGGCGCCAGAAGAAAAAGAAGTTGTTGTCCGGCAGCGGTCTGTCAGACGGCGGCAGAAAAAGGCTCTTTCGGATCACCCACTTAAACCGGCGGGCGGAGAAGATTTTGACAGTACTGACCGGAACGGTGCTGACACTGGTTTGCTGTCTGCTGGCGGAACGGTATGCCAGAGGCGGCCGGGAGGAGGCTGTTCAGACGCTGGGAGCTGCTGAAGCGGGCAGTGTGCTGGTGATCGACTACCATCAGGTGCTTCCGACCCAGCAGGATGTTGAGGCGGCGCAGGCGGCGGGGGAGAACAGCGCAATTACGCTGGCTGCCTTTAAGGAAGATCTGGCATGGTTGATGGAACAGGGGGCCGGATTTGTACTGCCCAGCGAGCTGAAAAGTGCGGTGCAGGGGCTTTCGAGCCTTCCGTCCTATGCTGTGATGCTGACCTTTACAGGCGGATATGAGAGCTTTTATACCGTTGTATGGCCCCAGTTGCGGGAAGCTGCCCGCAATGGCGGCACCAGCGACGCGGCTTCTCCGAAAGGGAGTGTCGGAATTATCGGTGCAGAAGCGGAACTGTATTCCGGCAGTGTGGAAAAGGAGATTGCGACTTCCCGGTTAAGCTGGAACCAGATTCGGCAGCTGGACCAGTCGGACTGCGTTGAGATCGCAAGCCAGGGGTATGATCTCTGCCTGGATGCTCAGGAATGGCTGAAACCGGTGGAGCCGGTGGGAAAGCTGTCTTCCCTGATGCGGCTGCTGGGATTGTCGGCTGAAAGCAAACGGGATATTGCAAAGGAAAATCTTTTGCTGTATGATAGTGCAGTCGGGAAAGATGCGCTGACGATGGGAGAAAAGATGCGCCAGACTTTGTATCATGAAGCGGACGCATTTTTTGTACCGGAAGGCTGCGGAAGTGACGCGGCTGATGAAGCACTCACCCAGGCGGGAATTGCCATGACTTTTTTGGCTGGAAGCTGTGACGGGCCGCTGGAAAATCAAGAGGATGAAGGATGGAACCTGATTTCTGGTCATGACAGTTTGAAGAGTATAACCCGGTTGCTGCGTCCCAATGAAGGCAGTCTGTCGGATATTGCGGCAGCGTATTTTGAAGAGCCCTGAGGTGCCGCCGTAAATGGGATAAATGACAACCAAGACGGATAAAAGGAGCAGGAAGTGGAAAATTTAAGCAATATTTCGGTGATTCGGGAACTGTGTGAGCGGTTTGGTTTTTCTTTTTCCAAATCGCTTGGGCAGAATTTCCTGATTAACCCGACCGTTTGCCCGCGTATCGCCGAAATGGGCGGAGCGGTCAAGGGAGTCGGTGCAATTGAGATCGGGACCGGTTTTGGGGTGCTGACCCACGAACTGGCTCTGCGGGCGGATAAGGTGGTCGCGATTGAGCTGGATAGCCGGCTGCTGCCTGTACTGGAATATACCCTGAAAGAGCATGACAATGTGAAAGTGATCAACCAGGATGTGCTCAAGGTGGATATAAACCGGTTGATTGAGCAGGAGTTTGCAGGGATGGATGTGGTCGTCTGTGCCAATCTGCCTTATTATATCACCTCCCCGGTTATTATGGCGTTGCTGGAACAGCGGCTGCCCATCCGCTCGGTCACGGTAATGGTACAGAAGGAAGCGGCGGCGCGTTTGTGTGCGCAGATGCCTTCCCGCGACTGCGGCGCGGTAACGGCGGCTGTGCGTTATTACAGTGACCCGCAGGTGCTGTTTCAGGTCAGCCGGGGCAGTTTTATGCCGGCACCGAACGTAGATTCCTGTGTAATCCGGCTGGATATCCGCCGGGAGCTTTTGCTTCCGCCGGAGGAAGAGCGGGAGTTGTTTCGGGTGGTGAAGGGCGCGTTTTCTCAGCGCCGCAAAACCCTTCAAAACACCCTGTCCTCTTCTTTGAAGATTGGAAAAGCGCAGGTCGCCGCAGCCCTTGAACAGATCGGGCAGAAACCGACAGCCCGTGCGGAAGAACTTTCGCTGGAAGAATTTATCCAATTGACAAAAATTATCGCATAAAACAGAAAGGACGTTACAACATGGATATCAACTACTGCCTTCGGCGTGGAGAAGAAGCGGATTACGCGGATCTGCTTGATTTTGGCAACTATGTGTTTAAAATAGATTTTCGCTCGCTGCTTCCCAAACTGTATGGAAATCACCCTGAACTGTCGGCAGATCATGTACTGGTGACAGAACCTGGCTCATGTGGAGAACGCATCCGGGCAATGGTGGGCTGCTTTAAAATTCCGCTGAGAGTCGGCGGGAATCATCTGCTGGTACGCGGGATCGGTACTGTTTCGGTTCATCCATATGACCGCGGCAAAGGCTATATGAAGCTGGCAATGCACAAGGCAATTGATGACGCAGTGGCTGAAGGGGCAGATTATATGGTCCTTTCCGGGCGTAAGCAGCGGTATCAGCATTATGGCTTTGATAAATGCGCGACTCAGTATGAATTTGAGCTGTCTGCTTCAGTATATGATCAGCTGCGCAGATTTGGAGTAGAGGGAATCTGCCCGCCTGTAGACGAGACAGGCTGTCGGGTCCTCAGTGAGGCGGACAGCCGGAAATATGCCGATGCCTGCAGAAAACTGTACGAAAGTCAGCCGGTATTTGCAGTGCGCAAAGATTTTATTGAAACGGCGGAAAGCTGGCGCAGTGAACTGCGGGTTCTGGAAAAGTACGGGCAGTTTGCCGGTTATATGACCATCGGGCATGCTTATGGCAGCTATACAGTCAATGAACTGGTTTTGCGGGATGAGGACGGCGGAGAAGACGGAATGGGATATCTGCCCGGCGTCGTTGCCCTGCTGGGAGCAGCTGTCAGGGACGGTGCAGAGTCGGTTCAGGTTGTGCTGATGCCGTTCCAGTCAAAACTGATCCGCTGTATGACACTGATTGCAGAGCATTGCAGAATATGCGGCGGATATGGCATCAATGTGCTGCGGTATGCACCGGTTGTACAGGCCTATTTGCAGGTAAAGGCCGACAGCCAGCCGTTGATGGATGGGACCTATGTATTTTCTGTTACCGGACGGGAAAAGGTACGGGTTTGTGTTGCTGACGGCAGGGTGACTGCGGAGAATGTCGGTGAAGAAGTCCCCGCAGATATTGAATTGCCGCATTTACAGATGATGAACTTTTTGTTTGCGCCGACCGGTCAGATTGGTATTTGTGGACAGCAGCCGGCTCTGGAAAGAAACTGGTTCCCAATTCCAGTTTGTTTTTCGGAACAGGATAATGTATAACTGAAAAGATACGGGTAATAATAAGGTGGTCGGAGGATGCTCTTCGGCCACCATTTTTGCCGGAAAATTGGGCAGAAAAAGGAAAAAAAGATTTTCTCAAAATTTTTTTGAAAAAAGTGTTGACAAACCCTTTTTCCTGTGGTATTATAATAACCGTTCCGCGGGACTTCAGGAAACACTGAGTTGGCGGAAACAAAAATGGCGGTATAGCTCAGTTGGCTA
>DCTE01000073.1:8835-28245 GCA_002329405.1 Ruminococcaceae bacterium UBA1448
GATTCTCGCACGGGTCACCAATAAAACCGAATGAAGTGATTCATCCGGTTTTTTGTTTGCCTGAAAAAATTCAGAAAGAGCTTTTTAGGTGAACTGACCTTTTTCGTTGCTTTTTGCACGTTGTCTGGTATAATATAATACAGATGGACAACTTTGCCGGATGGCGGATTTGCTTTCGGCAAAAGAGGAGGTAATCAGAATGGAAGATAATCTGTCCGCTATGCGGCCGGTTGATAAGTATATTCTTTTCAGGGAAAAATATCCGGTGTTTTTTTATCGCAGTTTTGATATTGAGGATACACAGGAGAAAATTCTTCTGACCTTTCATTTCAGCGTGCCAGGGCTCTCGGATTTTGCACCCCAGTGGACGCTGCCAAAACCCCAAAACCCGGTTTGTGATATCCACAGCGGCAGTTTCAGACGGCTGGTATTTTCGCTGGGACTGGTCGAGCTGATCAGTTACTGGAAGATCGCCTGTCCGCCCAAAGTCATGATTGAGTGCGGCAAAATCGGCGATGAACAGGTGTTGTGGTGGAAACAGCAGTATCTTTCGGGGCTGGGCGAATTTTTCTATCGCAATGAAATTCCGGTATCTTTTGATGATTTTATGGAGATTGAAAGCCGTGGCGAAGATTTTACCCAGCCCTGCACCGATGAACAGCTGCCGCTCAGCGGTTGTCTGATTCCGGTCGGCGGCGGAAAGGACTCGATCGTCACGCTGACGCTTTTGTCCGATATGCGGGAAGACAGCTTCTGTTATGTGATGAACAGCCGCGGTGCAACCGACGCATCCGCATTGACAGCTGGATATCGTCCCGATCAGATTCTTGGAATTCGGCGGACGCTCGATCAGAATATGTTGGACTTGAACCGTCAGGGGTACCTCAACGGGCATACGCCATTTTCGGCGCTGGTGGCGTTTTCAGGCGTCATGATGGCGATCCTGTATGGGAAAGAGTATGTTGTTCTCTCCAATGAGTCGAGCGCCAATGAATCGACGGTACAGGGTCTCAGCGTCAACCATCAGTATTCCAAGAGCTTTCAGTTTGAAGAGGATTTTGACCGGTATATCAGGGAATATATCGGGTGTGCGGTCAGATATTTTAGTCTGCTGCGTCCGTGGAGTGAATTTCAGATCGCGGCATATTTTTCCGGGCTGAAACAGTTCCATCCGGTATTCCGCAGCTGCAATGCCGGGTCAAAAACAAATTCCTGGTGCGGAAAATGTGCGAAGTGTCTTTTTGTTGCATTGATTCTGACGCCGTTTCTGGATGACAGCGTGATCACCGAAATTTTTGGACGGGATATTCTGGAAGATGAAAGCCTCGTGCCAATTCTGCGGGAACTCTGCGGGGAAACGCCGGAAAAACCGTTTGAATGTGTCGGCAGCCGGGAGGAAATTTCGGCGGCAATGGTTCTGGGAATTGAGCGGAGAAAGAAGCTCGGGCAGCCGTTGCCGGCGCTGCTTGGGTATTTTATGACGACGGACATTTTTGCTGCCGCTTGCCAGAACCCGACCCGTTATTTTCAATACTATCAGCAGGAAAATCTGCTGCCCGACCTGTTTGACAGGCGGATGCGCCAGGAAACAGAAGCGCTCAGACAAAAGTTTGCGAGGGATTTTTGATGCAGGAAATGAACAGAGATCAGTTGGCAGGGAAAGAAATATCCAAAAACCTTTTGCCGCTTTATCATGTGATGCAGCCGATGGAGGGGAAAAACGTCCTGATTTTGGGGTACGGCCGGGAAGGACAGGCAACCCTTTCCATGCTGCAAAAGCTGGTCCCCGGAGCCAGGCTGACGGTTGCCGATATTCGCGAACAGAAACTGCCGGAAGGTGTCGCAGGTGTGTTTGGAGCGGGCTATCAGGATGGTCTTACCGGATATGATGTTATCATCAAGTCGCCGGGTATTGTCCTGAACGATAAGTCCCCGCAAGTGCTGGAGCGGGTGACCTCCCAGACCGAGCTGTTTTTGCGCGCCTACCGCAAACAGGTGATCGGAATTACCGGCACCAAGGGAAAGAGTACGACGACTGCCCTGACCTGGCATATCCTCAAAAGTGTCCGCCCGGACACCCTGTTGATGGGGAACATCGGGATTGCCGCCTTTTTGCAGGCGGAAGCAGTCGGACCGGATACGCTGATTGTCTATGAGCTGTCCTGCCACCAGCTGGAGTATATCTCAGTTTCCCCTCATGTTGCGGTATTGCTCAACTTGTTTGAGGAACACCTCGACCATTACGGCACTAAAGAAGCCTATTTCAACGCCAAACGGAATATCTGCCGTTTTCAGGACGCGGATGATCTTTATTTCTGCAATATCCTGCAAAAAGACGATGTTCCATCTGCTAAAGCCCGGCGTATTACCATGCAGCAGGCCCCTGACGCTGTCGCCGACCTTTCGGTCATTGGACGGGAAGTGCATATAGATGGGCATGTCCTGCCGCTGCCGGAGGGGTGCACCCGTCTTGCCGGTGAACATAATCTGTATAATATCGGGGCAGCCTATGGAATATGCCGGCAGTTTGGCGTGACAGATGATCAGTTTATGGCGGCACTGTCGGACTTTGACCCGCTTCCCCACCGTTTGCAGCGGGTTGGAACATTTGACGGCGTGACCTATTATGACGATTCGATCTCGACCGCCTGTGAGACGGCGATCGGTGCGATGAAAGCACTGGTGGCAGAAGGGGTCGGAAGCATCCTGCTGGGCGGGATGGACCGCGGAATTGATTATACCAGTCTGGTCGAATTTCTGATGCAGGCACCGGCGGACAATCCGGCCTATCTGATTTTGATGCCGGATTCTGGGAAACGGGTCGGAGAGATGCTGCTGGAAAAAGGTTTTGATCGCAGCCGTCTGATCTTTACCGACGGACTGGAACAGGCTGTCCAGCAGGCAAAGCTGGTTACCCCAAAAGGCAAGGTCTGTCTGCTTTCTCCGGCCGCTGCAAGCTATGGCTTTTTCAAGAATTTCGAGGAGCGCGGCGAGGCCTTCCAGAAATATGTGATGCAAAAATAACCGGATTGAATGATCGGACAGGGTATATCCAGAGTTTTTTAAACGTATACTTTTACAGGATGTCAGCTGCAGATGATTGACCAGCAGCCCAAACCGGAACAGTCAGTCCCATGCAAAGTGGCAAAAATCCGTTGTAGAAACAACACTAAAATCGGACATTCGGCGAAAATCACAAAACTTGCTTGACAAATTTGACGGTAACAGCTAAAATTAGAATATCTTATTTGTTCGGATTATTATTTCTGCTAAACAGAAATCTCCTCCCGCAGGTATCGGAGCGGTCGCTGACGGATTATGGACTGCCCGGACGGGAGTGACAGACAGGTCCTGCCCAGTTGAGGGACGTGGCCTTGTATTGGTGTATCTGTTTTGCAGAAAATCCCGCTGCCTGGATGGCTGTGCCGGTTACAGGATGGACGTCAATGGGTCAGAGAAGAAGACTGGCAACGGATTTTCGCCGTCGGGAAAAAGGCGCAAATAGGGAGCTTTGTCGGAAAAGTGGCGGCAGAGCGGAGAGAATGGAATCTGGCAGTATCAGTCTGCCACAGACGCGGCGCGAAGAAAGTCTTCGGCCGGTACGGAAAGAGAAGGTATCTATAGTGGCCAATACACAGAATAAGAAAGTAATTGATGCAATTTTGTCTTCATCAGGTTCGGAAACTTCAGCGGCAAAACCCAAGNNCCCCGCCGCTCCCGTCGGGTCAAGGGGTTTGGACAGAAGACGGCTTCACAGGGAAGCTCACTGCCTGAACTGGTGATGAGTGCGGCGGATGTCGCGGCATTGGAAGCGGAGAGTGGTAAGAAACCGGAACGCCGCCGTTCCCGTCGGGTCAGCGGACGTTCCCGGACGACTGGTTCTCGCGGAGTCAGTGTGGTGGATGTGGAAAAAGAGGGTATACAAAGAGAGGTTCTGACACCTGAAGCGGATTATGATTTGATTACCCCGCCGCCGCAGAAAAGCCGCCGCAGAAATTATGCGAGAACCAGCGAAGGAAAGAAACCAACCCTTCGCATTATTCCGCTGGGTGGTCTGAATGAGATCGGAAAGAACCTGACGGTTTATGAATATGGCAAGGATATTCTGATTGTCGACTGCGGTATGGGATTCCCGGATGCTGATATGCTGGGTGTCGACCTGGTTATTCCTGATTTTACCTATCTGGAAAAGAACAAGGAAAAGATTCGCGGCATTGTGATTACCCATGGGCACGAGGACCATATCGGTTCGATTCCCTATTTCCTGAAAAAATTTGGCGTCGATATCCCGATTTACGGCGCACGGCTGACGCTCGGCCTGATTGACGGAAAGCTGAAGGAACACGGCCTGTCCGGTAAGGCAAAACTTATCCGTTTTATGCCGGGAGATGTCATCAAACTGGGAGCTTTTTCGGTTGAAGCAATTCATGTCAACCATTCCATTCCTGATGCGATGGCATTTGCGATTACAACACCGGCCGGTGTCGTAGTGCATACCGGTGACTTTAAGGTCGACTATACCCCAATTGAAGGGAAAATGATCGACCTGGCACGGTTTGCTGAGTTGGGCAAACAGGGGGTTCTCTGCCTGCTCTCAGAGTCTACCAACGCCGAACGTCCCGGTTATACCGATTCCGAGCGCAATGTCGGCAGGACGCTGAGCGCATTGTTCCAGCAGGCTGGCGACCGCCGGATTATTATTGCGACCTTTTCGTCGAATATCCACCGCATTCAGCAGATTGTCAATCTGGCGGCTGCACATGACCGGAAGGTCGCTGTTTCCGGCCGGAGCATGGTCAATGTTGTGACGACCGCAATCGAACTTGGTTATCTGAATGTTCCCAAAGATATTTTAATTGACGCCGACCGGATTGGCCATTATACCGCTGACCGGCTGGTGATCATCACAACTGGCAGTCAGGGTGAACCGATGTCGGCCCTGTCGAGAATGGCAGCGGGCGAACACCGCAAGATCCAGGTCACGCCGGGTGACTTTATCATCATTTCCGCCAACCCGATTCCCGGCAATGAAAAGCATGTGACACGGGTCATCAATGATCTGCTCAAACTGGGCGCCGAAGTTGTCAGCAAGTCGATGTATGAGGTGCATGTCTCGGGCCACGCATGTCAGAATGAGCTCAAGCTGCTGATGAGCCTGGTCAAGCCGAAATTCTTCGTTCCGATTCACGGCGAATACAAACACCTTTCCGAGCATGCGTCTTTGGCCCGTTCGATGGGGATTGACCCTGATCATATCCTGCTTGCCGATCTGGGGCAGGTGATTGAGCTGACGCCTGATTCGATGCAGCTGACCGGAACGGTTGAAGCCGGACGGGTATTTGTCGATGGATACGGGGTCGGCGACGTCGGAAGCGTCGTCCTTCGTGACCGCAAACATCTGGCGCAGGACGGCCTGATTATCGTAGTCGTCACGATTGAAAATGAGTCGGGCGCGGTTGTTGCGGGACCGGATATTGTATCGCGTGGTTTTGTCTATGTCCGGGAGTCGGAAGAGCTGATGGAGACTGCGCGGCAGCTGGTTAAGGAAACGCTGGATGACTGCCAGCAGAAGGAAATCCGAGAATGGAGCGCAATCAAAATTCGCGTGAAGGATTCGTTGTCTTCGTTTATCTATAAGAAGACCCGCCGTGATCCGATGATCCTGCCAATTATTATGGAGATCTGAGCATAATGTCTGAGCCTGTCCCTGGGGCGGGCTCTTTTTTATATGGCGATCTTCAATAAGTGGCCAAAATGCCGGATATCGTTGACAAATGCAGGGGTTTGCGATAAAATTATCCTGTTAAGCTGAGGTAGTCTTACTACCTGATGTATTACTTTTTGTTGTTGAAATATTGCTTTATACAAAACGTATAATGCCCGGCCAACAGCGTATGCAATGAGGGGAGGGACGTGCGTTGAAGCGTCCAAGAGTATGGAACATCCGCGGTCATATGGTCGTACTGGCAGGCATCTGTCTGATACTGGCGGCGGTCACCTGGTTTATTCAGCCGGTTGCGGCGTATATTCTGATACCGTGTGCACTTGCGTACGGCGTATATATCCTGGTGCGGCTGCGTGGCCTTAACCGACACCTGCGCGGAATGCTGACAGGCATCGCCTCTCAGCTGGACCCGGCACAGCAGGAACTGATCGAGCATTTTCCGATTCCCTGTATCGCAGTCAGTGCGTCCAGAGAGATTCTCTGGTACAGTGAATCCTTTCAGCAGGAGGTTCTGGTCAAAAGGGAACTGATCGGGGAGTATATTGATCAGCTGACCGCGACCCAGCTGGAAGAGTTCTGCCAAAAGGATGAGTCGGTCCGTATCGGTGAGCGTTCCTATCGGGTAAGGGGAATGCACCCGGGTGACCTGACTGTTCCGATCAATTCTGAGGTTCATTCAGAGGATGCAAAACATCGTTCGGAAGACTTTTATCTGCTGTATTTTATTGATGTCACCGAGATGGAGCAGGATGCGATGCTGTACCGGCAGACTCGTCCGTCGGTTATGCTGATCGTGCTGGATAACTACAATGAATTGATGCAAAAGGCAAAGGAAAGTGAAAAATCCAGGATACTGAGTGCGGTCGACAGTCTGCTGGAGGATTTCAGCAACCGGATGACCAATTCGTTCATCAAGCGGTATGATGGTGAACAGTTTTTGATGGTGGTCGAAGAGCAGCATCTGGAAAAAATCATCCAGAGCCGTTTTTCGCTTCTGGATGATATCCGAAAAATTGAGTCGGGCGGCTTATCGGTTACCCTCTCCATTGGTATCGGACGGGGAGAAAAGACGCTTGCCGAGAGCGAGGCTTCTGCACGCCAGGCATTGGATATGGCATTGGGGCGCGGCGGCGATCAGGCGGCAATCAAAACGGGGACGCTGTATGAATTTTATGGCGGTGTTTCCAAAGGCGTTGAAAAACGGACCAAGGTCAAATCCCGTATGGTTGCAAATGCGCTGTCTGAGCTGATTGAAAATGCGGACAAGGTTCTGGTCATGGGGCATAAATTCGGCGACCTGGACTGTGTCGGTGCGTCGGCGGGGATGGCGACTGCTATCCGTGCTTCCGGTAAAAAGGCGTATATCGTCATCGATCGGGAAAAGAACCTGTCCAAGACGCTGATTGAGATGGTCAAATCGGATGATAATCATGATCTGTTTATCGACCCGGATGAGGCACTTTTTTCGATCACATCCCATACTCTGCTGATTGTCTGTGATACCCATACCCGCAACCTGGTGGAATCCCAGCAGGTGTATGAACGCTGCAAAACGGTGGTTGTCATCGACCATCACCGGAAGATGGTCAACCATATTGAAAACGCGGTTATTTTTTATCATGAGCCCTACGCTTCATCTGCCTCGGAAATGGTAACCGAGCTGATCCAGTATATGGGTGAGGATTGTACCATTACTTCGGTTGTCGCACAGGCACTGCTTGCCGGTATTATGCTGGATACCCGCAGTTTTGCGATGCGTACAGGTGTGCGAACCTTTGAAGCGGCTGCTTACCTGCGCAGAATTGGTGCGGATACCGTCGTTGTGCGCAAGATGTTTTCCAATACGATGGATTCTTACCAGCGTAAATCCCGTATTGTCTCCAACGCTCAGATCTATCGCAATTGTGCGGTTGCCCAGAGCGACTTTTCCTCAGATGATATGCGGGTCGTTGCTCCACAGGCAGCGGATGAGCTGCTGAGTATTGATGAAGTTGATGCTTCCTTTGTCCTGTATGAAACCAGTGGGGTGATCAATATATCTGCCCGGAGTATGGGCTTGATCAATGTACAGCTGATTATGGAAAAGATGGGCGGTGGAGGTCATCAGACGATGGCGGCAACTCAGCTGCGGGGTATGGAGATAGAAAAGGCCAAACAGCTGCTGTTTGAAAGTATTGATGATTATTATACCAATCACAATTAAATGGCAGATTGGATAGAAGAAAGAGAGGTTTTTACAATGAAAGTTATTTTGTTACAGGATGTCAAGGGCTCCGGTAAAAAGGGAGACCTGATCAATGCTGCGGACGGATACGCCAGAAATTACCTGATCCCCAAAAAACTGGCGATGGAGGCTACAGCTGGCGCAATCAATAATAAAAAAATTCAGGATGAGGCCAAGGCTCATCATGCGCAGGTAGAACTGGAAAACGCAAAAGCTGCCTGTGCCGAACTGACTGGCAAGCTGGTCACTGTCACCGCCCGTGCGGGAAAAGAAGGCAAGCTCTTTGGGGCGGTTACTGCAAAAGAAATTGCGGCAGCGGTTGCTTCCCAGTACAAGATTGATGTCGACAAACGCAAGATCGGGCTGTCCGCTGAGATCAAGGCATTTGGTACCTTTGAATTTGACCTCAAGCTGCATACCGGCGTTGTTGCCAAAATGAAAGTCATGGTCAAAGAAGCATAACAGAATATCAGGTTTGACAGGCGCGGAATTCCGGGAAAGGGGTTCCGCGCTGCAACTGTATATTTTGCTGCAAAATTACTTGAGGAAGGGAAGGAACACAATTGGCGGAAAAAACCGAACAGGTGATGGCAGAGGCTTACAGTCAGGGACTTCCTTACAGCCTGGAAGCTGAGCAGTCGGTTCTGGGCAGTGTACTGATCGACCCGGAACTGCTTTCCACCATCATGGAAAAAATTTCTTCCCCGCAGGTCTTTTATACCGAAAAACACCGGCGGCTGTACAGCCTGATGATTCGGATGTTCAGCGAGTCAAAGCCAATCGACTATGTCACGCTGCTGGAAGAGGCCAGAAACGAGGAAATATTCGACAGCGACGCATCCGCACAGTCCTACCTGCTGCATCTGATGAATCAGGTGCCGACGACTGCCAACCTAACCAGCTACTGCAATATAGTTCTGGAAAAATATTATATGCGCGGACTGCTGACCGCTGCTACGGATATTGCCTCATCTGTACGGGAAGGGGACGGGAACGCTTCCGAACTGCTGGATGCAGCGGAACAGAAGATCTATGATATCCGGCAGGGACGACAGACCTCGGAACTGCGGCCGATTGGTGAGGTCATCATCGGGGTATACGACAACATTTATGAACTGAACCGGAAAGAGGATACCCGGATTACAGGCCTTGCTTCCGGGTTTCATCAGCTGGACCTGATTTTGTCAGGACTTAACCGTTCCGACCTGATCCTGCTGGCGGCCCGCCCCGGTATGGGCAAGACGGCCTTTGCGCTGAACATTGCTTCGAATGTGGGAATTAAATATCCGAACATTGATATCGCCATTTTTTCGCTGGAAATGAACAATTCCCAGCTGGTTTCTCGAATGCTCTGTTCGGAAGCACTGATTCCGTCGGATAAGATGCGCACCGGACGGCTGGAAAAGGAAGAATGGCGCAATCTGGCGGCGGCTGCCGAGCGTCTGACAAACACCCATATCTATCTGGATGATACGGCGGGCATCTCGGTATCTCAAATGAAGGCCAAGGTACGGCGGCTGAAAAACCTGGGACTGATCATCATAGACTACCTTCAGCTGATGACCAGTTCGACCCGGATTGAAAACCGTGTACAGGAGATCTCCCAGATGACCCGCGGACTCAAAATCATGGCCAAGGAGCTTAATGTCCCGGTCATCTGCCTGTCTCAGCTGTCGCGTGCCGCTGAACAGCGGCAGGGACACCGGCCGATGCTTTCTGACCTGAGAGAGTCGGGATCGATTGAACAGGATGCTGACAGCGTTTTGTTCCTTTTCCGTGAGGAATACTATGCGGATGCAGAGGAGCGGGAAGGAGCGGACGATTCGATTCGCAATACCGCCATTTGTATTGTCGCCAAGAACCGCCATGGCTCAACCGGCGATGTTCCGATCGGCTGGCAGGGAGAGTATACACGCTTTTCTAATCTGGAATTGGGCAGGGAGGCTCCGCCGTTTTAACCGGCTGGATATGGAGGAATTTTCATGCAGAATATGCAGGTTTCTGCGTTTGAAAAGAAATTTATGCTGGACGGCCTTTCCGGGAAATATCTGATCGTGGGCTTTTCCGGCGGTGCTGATTCGACCAGCCTGCTTCACTTCCTTGCGGGAAAGCAGCAGCTGCTGGGATGCAGGCTGTGTGCGGTGCATCTCAACCATTGTCTGCGAGGGGAGG
This sequence comes from Ruminococcaceae bacterium UBA1448, assembly GCA_002329405.1. GTDB lineage: Bacteria > Bacillota > Clostridia > Oscillospirales > Ruminococcaceae > Faecivivens. The sequence continues at coordinate 18,957 of DCTE01000073.1, forward strand.
AAAGCGATCGGGATGAAGCGGAGGCAAAGGCGTTCTGTATCAGTCTGGGCGTTCCTTTTGTCAGCAGGCGGGTAGAAATTGGCGTGCTTGCGGCCCGCAGCCATCAGTCGGAAGAGGTGTGCGGCCGGGAAGAACGATACCGGCTGTTTGCACAGCAGGCGTTACAAGCCCGGCAGCAGGGGATGGAGCCGGTTATTGTAACGGCGCATACCCTATCGGATAACCTGGAAACAGCACTGCTGCACCTGCTGCGCGGGTGTGCACTGGACGGCCTGTGCGGAATCCCCGACAGAAGGCTGGTTGGTGATCTGCCGCTTGTCCGTCCGATGCTGCGCATCAGCCGGGAAGAGGTGGAAGAATACTGCTCCTTTTACCAGCTGCCTTTTACGACCGATTCTTCCAACTTTTCCGACCGGTATACCCGCAATTTTCTGCGGCATCAGGTCATTCCTCAGCTGAAAAAGCTGAATCCTTCGGTAGAGACCGCTTACCTGCGGATGCGGGACAGCCTGCGGCAGGACAGAGATTATCTCAACAGTCTGCGGGATGACCTGCTGCGTCAGGCGTCAGCCGGCACGCCGGATGCTCCCCGGTGGAATACGGCGTTGCTGTCCGATGCACCGCTGCCGGTGAAGAGCCGGGCGGCAGCAGAGATTTTGCGGGTCGTCGGCGCACAGGTGGACACCGCGTCAGTCGAAGTACTGACCGATGTGATTGATGGGAAGAGCAGCGGTTATCTGGCGGGTGGTATCCGATTTTCTGTGCGCGGCGGTATGCTGTTGGCAGAGGATACCCATCGTTTTGCCGTCGGCGAAGGCTTTTTGCCGGAAGGCGGGGAAGGCAGGGTTGCGATTCCGTTTGAAGAATGGGACGAAGATGGGCATCTGCTGGACAGCTGGGAAAAAAGTATGCTGCTGGCGGTATTTCCGGCTGATGAATGGCAGGAAAAACGGAAAGTTTATAAAAATTTATTATATTTTGCGGTTGATTATGATACAATAAAAGATAATGTACGGCTGCGTACACGTGGTCCGGGTGACAGTATCCGGCTGCCTGGACGGGGCGGACGCAAGACACTGAAAAAACTGTTCCAGCAGGCGCACCTGTCCCGTCGTGAACGTGCACTGCGTATTGTGCTGGCACAGGGGCCGGAAGTAATCTGGGTCGAAGGCTTTGGAACGGATGAACGTTTCCTGCCGGGTCCAAATACCATAAAGGTGCTGGTGGCATTTCAGGATGAAACCGCCGCAAAAGAAAGGATGAAGTCAGAAGATGAGCCACAGGATGATCGATGATATCGAAAAGGTTTTGCTGACAGAAGAAGATATCCAGAAAAAAGTTAAGGAAATTGGTGCCAGGATTACCCTTGATTATGAGGGGAAGAATCTGATGCTGGTCAGTGTCCTTAAAGGCTCGGTGGCGTTCATGGCAGATCTGATGCGGGCGATTGACCTTCCGCTCAAGATTGATTTTATGAGCGTTTCCAGCTATGGCAGCGGCACCAGTTCAAGTGGGGTAGTCAAGATTAATAAGGATCTTGATATTGACCTGCATGGTGTCGATCTGCTGATTGTCGAGGATATCCTCGATTCGGGCAGAACGCTGCATTATATCACCAAGATGCTTTCAGACAGAGGAACCGCTTCGATTCGGATTGCCTGCCTGCTGGATAAGCCGGAAAGACGGGCAGTTCCGCTCAGTGCGGATTATAGCTGTTTTGATATACCGGATAAGTTTGTCGTCGGGTATGGGCTTGATTACGACCAGAAATATCGTAATCTGCCTTATATTGGCGTGCTGAAACCGGAAGTATATGAATCATAAATGGCAAAATGCCAAGGAGAAAGGAGTGGTTTGATTGTCGAAAAAGCGCGGGACATCAATTATTGTTCTGATTGCCGTAGTGGTTTTTCTGCTGGTTTCATCGTCTTATCTGATGCGTCTGATTACACCCGAAACAAAACAGTACAACTATTCGGAAATCATCTATATGTTTGAAGATCAGAAGGTATCTTCTTACGAGCTGGATCTTGGTTCCAGTGAAGTGACGCTCAAGATGGCCGACGGTTCCGCAGATATTGTTTACCGGGTTGCGTCGCCTTCTTATTTTCTCGACTCGATTGAACCGTATGTGCAGCAGTACAATGAGGAACATCCCGATGACAGGATGACTTTCAACTGGATTCAGGCCAGTGACAACAGCTGGCTGTGGAGTCTGGTTCCATACCTGCTGATGATTGTCGCGATGGGTGCCCTGTGGTACTTCATGTTCAAGCAGACCAGCGGCGGCGGAAAGATGAACCAGTTTGGCAAAGCCAATCTGGTTAAGAATGACGGTAAAAACGCCCGGAAAACAACATTTGCCGATGTTGCGGGAGCTGATGAAGAGAAGGAAGAGCTCAAGGAGATCGTTGACTTCCTCAAGCATCCCAAAAAGTTTAATGAATTGGGTGCCCGTATTCCCAAAGGCGTCCTGTTGATGGGCCCTCCCGGTACCGGTAAAACTTTGCTTGCCCGTTCGGTTGCAGGGGAAGCGGGGGTTCCGTTCTTTTCGATCTCCGGTTCGGACTTTGTCGAGATGTTTGTCGGTGTCGGCGCATCCCGTGTCCGCGACCTGTTTGATCAGGCTAAGAAAAATGCGCCTGCGATCATCTTTATCGACGAGATCGACGCAGTTGGCCGTCACAGAGGTGCCGGTCTGGGCGGCGGTCATGACGAACGGGAACAGACTTTGAACCAGCTGCTGGTCGAGATGGACGGTTTCAGCAACAATGAGGGCATTATTGTCATCGCTGCAACCAACCGCCGCGATATTCTTGACCCGGCACTGCTTCGTCCGGGACGTTTTGACCGTCAGATTGTGGTCAATTACCCCGACGTTAAGGGCCGTGAAGAGATCCTGAAGGTCCATTCCCGCAACAAACCGCTCGGATTTGATGTCGACCTGTCGGTCATTGCCAAGTCGACTGCCGGATTTACCGGTGCCGATCTGGAAAACCTGATGAATGAAGCTGCGCTGCTGGCTGCCAGAAAGGGTCATAAAGCGCTGACTCTCCAGGATATCGAGGAGGCGACAATCAAGGTTGTAGCAGGCCCTGAGAAGCGTTCCAAGGTTATTACCGAGAAGGAGAAGAAGCTGACCGCATACCACGAGGCTGGTCATGCAATCACCACCTATTATTCTCCCACCCAGGACCCTGTCCATGAGGTTTCGATTATCCCCCGCGGTGCGGCAGGCGGTTATACCATGTCGCTGCCGGAGCATGACAAGAGCTATATGGGCAAGAAGGAGATGGAGGAAAACATCGTCACCCTTCTGGGCGGACGTGTGGCTGAATCGCTGATTCTGGACGATATTTCGACCGGTGCTTCCAACGATATCGAGCGCGCGACCAAACTTGCCCGTTCGATGGTCACCCGGTATGGCTTCAGTGAAAAGCTCGGTCCGATTGTCTACGGACAGGATGACGGAGAGATCTTCCTTGGCCGTGACCTGGGCACCACCCGCAACTATTCCGAAGAGGTAGCCGCCGAGATTGACGGTGAGATCCGCCGGATTATTGGAAATGCGTATGCTTCTGCACGCACCATCCTTTCGGAGCACATTGATCAGCTGCATATGATTGCACAGTATCTGATTCACAATGAAAAGATCAATGGCAACACCTTTATCCAGCTGATGAAGGGTGAATTGATTCCAGACACGACCGACGCGATGCCGGCGACGTCTCCCGCAGCCGGAGACGCATCGCTTGCCGACAGCACATCTGTGCCGGAGATGCCGACTGTATCTGCAGATGATACCAACGGAAATAAATGACAGATTTTTACAGCGAAAAAGCCGCGGCCTGATTAAGGTCCGCGGCTTTTTCGCGTATACAGTCTTATCCCACAGCAGGAGGCTCCTGGTAGCTCTCTGCGGGGGTTGTAGACGATTGCTGCTGTTGTGAGGTAATTTCCTCATTGGATGCCTCAGACTGCTCTGATGGGGCCTGTGGTTGGGGAGAGGAGGTATTTTCACTATCGGATGATGTGCGCTGATCGGTACCTGCCGACAGATATCGGACTCCGTCAATATGCAGGGCCCGGATCATATAATATGAGTAGGTTGAAATTGGGCGGAAAGCTGAATCCCGGTCATGTGCTGCGATGATGATGCTGTCCGGGTCGGGGTTTTCGCTCAGCAGGTCGGTCACCAGTACGGTATGTCCAAAGTTATCCGGGTCCTTGATCGCCATTTGGATGACATCCCCAGGCCGTACCTGCCCCAGTTCCACTTCATGGCCATAAGGGCCCGGTCCTTTGTTGGTGGTAAAAAAATCCCAGAAATAGGGGACGCCCGTCCAGGATGGAGAGCGGTTGTTCAGTGAGATGTAATACCAGCCGTAAGTTGGGGTATAATTCATAACACCGGCTGCATAAAAGATTGCCTGGGAGACAAAGTTGGTGCAGTCGCCTCCCAGCTGGTCAAAAGAATAGTAGTTGGGATTGCGGCGGTAGGCCCAGTAATTTGCATATTGGACAGCCTGTTCCCGGTAATAGGGTGCCCGTATCAGTTCATAGGTGGGATAGAGTGCGGCGGGGGCAGTTTCGTTTGGCATAGGAGAACTCCTTTCTGAATGGACTTACTGTCAGTTTATGCAGCTAAGTGAAGGAATGTGCGGAGAATGCCCAATTTTACAAATGAATGGTTGCAATTGGGACGCGGGTATGATACGATAAAAGAAAAACGTTTCATCGCAGATGCCCGGCCTGCGCCGAAAGGAGAAAATACTGCACAATGGAAACACTTAAAACGCTTTATCAGCGTTATCGGGAGATTATCAATTATCTTTTCTTTGGTGTATTAACGACAGTTGTCAATTATGTCACCTATCTGGCTCTGGCACCTTTTTTTGTATTGACAACTGTTCCGACTGTAACTGCGTGGATTTTATCTGTATTGTTTGCTTATCTGACAAATCGTAAATATGTATTCTGTTCTCATTCGACCGGACGGGAGGCATTGAAAGAAGCGGGCGGTTTTGTCACGGCGCGGATAATGTCCGGGATACTGGACGTGGCGATTATGTGGATATTCGTCGACTGTATTGGGTTTAATGATCTGGTAATCAAGCTGCTGTCCAATGTGGTGGTTGTAGTGTTCAATTATGTTGCCAGCAAGCTGGTTGTGTTTGGCAAAAAGAATAGCAGATGAAAGGTTGGAGACTGGACATGACAGAAAAAGATATGCGGGAAGAACGGATTTCAGGTGAGGAGATCTTTGAGGGCAGGGTTGTACACCTTGTGCGGGATACTGTCCGGCTGCCAGATGGACAGACAGCGACCCGGGAAGTTATTCTTCACCCGGGCGGAGTGGGTATTCTGCCGCTGATGGAGGATGGGACCGTGCTGATGGTGCAGCAGTTCCGATATCCAGGCCATTCGGTTTTGACGGAAATTCCTGCCGGGAAGCTGGAATATGGTGAGGACCCGCTTACCTGCGGAAAACGGGAGTTGAGCGAAGAGGTTGGCGCGACAGCTGCTAACTGGGTCTTTTTGGGGAATATTTATCCGACGCCGGCGTATGACAGCGAGATCATCCGTATCTATCTTGCGACCGGCCTGTCTTTTGGTAAACAGCATCTGGATGATGGAGAATTTCTCAATGTTATTCGGATTCCGCTTGCAGAACTGGTAGACCAGGTGATGGACGGAAAGATCTTTGATGCCAAAACCCAGATTGCGATTCTCAAGACCGCACGGCTGCTGGAAAAAGGAATGCTGTCGCCTGATGAAGGGGAAATAGAGGAATAACATATATTTTGTTGATGATTTTGATATCATTGTGCACAAAATACATGGTTTGATTTAATATAGTTTGCTCAAATTCATGAAATGTTTACAGATTTATTTTGACATTCCTGCAAATTCATGCTACACTATATTTATATGCAGCAAATGTGGAGCGGTTCTTGCAAAGAGCTGTCTCTAAAATCTTCAAAGGGGTAGTATGACTTATGAAAATGAAGGTTCTGTTCACTCAGAAAAAAGAAGGCAAACTGGAAAATCCTGAGATTATCGGTCAGAGAATTGCCCGTGCTTACAAGGTAAAGGGCGATAAGGTTCCTCCCGCATATCCCTGCGAGAGTGAGATTCTGGTTCTCCTTTGCTTTGAAAACTATGGTAAGATCGATTCCAAGCTGGTCAAGTTCTGCCAGGATCTGTCGACTGCAAGAGCTTCCAACGTTGCAATGATCATCCTGTCCAAGGATGGCACTGCTGGTGCTGGCGAGCTGGATGCAATCTTTAAAAAGAATGGTGTTAATGTTGCTGGTACTTGTGGTATCGCTGTTTCGAAAGGCCTGTTTGGTGCCAAGAGAGTAACCGATGCTGACGAGAAGAAGGCACAGGATTTTGCAGACAAGATGATTTCTTCTCTGTTTGATGCTTCTGCTCTGAACTGATTCAGAACAAAATATCTGATTCAAAAGCCGTGTGGTGACGTTTTTTACGGGCCATGCGGCTTTTTTGCAGGCAAAATACAAACAAATGTGTGTTTTGCCTGCTTTACATTTTGTCTGGTTGCAGTGAGCCGGGTATTGTGATACAATAAACATATATGTTGGCACTGGGAGGTAAAAAATATGGTCATGGTTTCAACGCGCGGACGGTATGCGCTGCGGGTCATGCTGGATCTGGCAGAACACGATCATGGGGAATATATTTCCCTGATGGACATTGCATGCCGTCAGGGGATTTCGGAAAAATATCTGGAAAGTATCATTGCCTCTCTCAGCCGCGGCGGCTGTTTGCGGGCCGTGCGGGGGAGAGGCGGCGGATACCGGCTGGCAAGGCAGCCAGAGGAGTATACAGTCGGTGAGATTCTGCGGCTGACAGAAAATGCGCTGGCGCCGGTAGCCTGCCTGGAAAATGGCGCGGAGCCATGTGAAAGGGCGGATCAGTGCCGGACGCTGCCGGTCTGGCTGCGGCTTCAGGAACTGATCGAAGATTATCTGGATAGTGTGACGCTGGCGGACCTGATGAAACAGCCGGAACAGCAGCAAGACTGAAGAAAGGGATTGCAGTATGGAACAAAACAAGTGCAGCCGGATGCTTCCGGTACAGCAGGTCAAAATTGAAGATGCTTTCTGGAAAGAAAAACAGCGGCTGGTGCGGGAAGAAGTGATTCCTTATCAGTGGAAGGCACTTAACGACCAGATACCCGGTGCAGCCCCCAGTTTTTGTATGCACAATTTCCGCGCTGCAGTGCATCTGAACAATCAAAGGGAGCAGCAGAAGGACAATTTTCATCCGCCGGTCTATTCCTATCGGGGATTTGAACGGCTGCCGGAAAATCCGGGAGAACTAAAGGATGAGTTTTACGGCTTTGTCTTTCAGGACAGCGATTTTTATAAGTGGATAGAAGCGGTCGGCTATTCGCTGATTCAGCACCCGGATGATGAACTGGAGGCGACGGCTGATCAGGCTATAGAAATCGTCGCCGCGGCTCAACAGCCGAACGGATATCTGGACACCTATTATATCCTGAACGGACAGGATCAGATTTTTACCAATCTGCGGGATTTTCATGAGCTATACTGTCTGGGACATCTGATTGAAGGGGCAATTGCCTATTATCAGGCGACTGGTAAAGAGCGTTTGCTTCAGGTTGCCTGCCGGTATGCAGATTTTGTGGCCGGCAGATTTGGGGACGGAGAAGGCAAAAAACGGGGGTACCCAGGTCATGAGATTGCGGAAATGGCTCTGCTGCAGCTGTATGAAGTAACCGGTGAAACCCGTTATCTTGAACTTGCCCGTTTTTTTATCAATGAGCGAGGCCGGCGTCCTTACTATTTTGATTCTGAGCACCCGGAAGATGTTAAATCAGGCGATGATTCACTGCGGTACAGTTACCATCAGGCACATCTTCCTGTACGTGAGCAGACAGAAGCGGTCGGTCATGCGGTACGGGCGGTCTATCTGTATGCAGGGATGGCCGAACTGGCCAGAATTGACCGGGATGACAGCCTTTTGCAGGCCTGCCGCACTTTGTGGGACAGCATTACCCAGAGAAAAATGTACATTACCGGCGGAATTGGCGGCACGCATATCGGGGAATCTTTCTCATATGACTATGATTTACCGTCAGATACCGCCTATGCGGAAACATGCGCGTCAATTGGCCTGATCTTCTTTGCCGGGCGGATGCTCCAGATGGAAGCAAATGCTCAGTATGCGGATGTGATGGAAACGGCACTGTATAACGGCGTGTTGAGCGGGATGGCACTGGATGGCAAGAGCTTTTTCTATGTCAACCCGCTGTCTGTCGATCCGGCTGCCTGCCATAAGGACGAAAGAAAAGCGCATGTTCAGCCGGTGCGCCAGAAATGGTTCGGCTGTGCCTGCTGTCCGCCCAACCTGGCCCGGCTGATTGGCTCGATTGGCCGGTATGCCTATACGGCGTCGGAAGATACGCTGTATCTGCATCTGTATATTGGAAGTGATCTGACACTCAATACCCCGGAAGGAAAAGTTTATCTACAGCTGCGTTCTCACTTCCCCTATAACGGAACGGTTTCCATCCGGGTCAGCGGAGAGGGGGCCGCATCCGGTAAGTGGACGCTTGCCCTTCGGGTTCCCGGATGGTGCAGAGAATATAAGAGCTGTGGGATTTCGCTGGATGATGCGCGGCTGGAAAACGGGTATCTGTATATCACAAGAGCGTGGAAAGAAGACGAGTTTTTGGAACTCGATTTTGTCATGAATATCCGGCTGATGCAGTCCAATCCGCTGGTGCGGGAGACAGCCGGTCAGCTTGCCGTCACAAGAGGACCAGTTGTTTATTGTCTGGAAGAGCGAGACAACGGTAAGAATCTGCATCTGCTGGCCTTGAGCGCGGATACAAAGGCCCATATCGAGCCTTTTTCCATTGAAGGGGAGAAGTTCCCCGCAGTCGTCGCAACCGGCTGGAAGGAGGCACAAGAGCTAGATCGGGCGGGTGGACTGTACAGGACTGCCCGACCGGTGGAATATGAGCCGGTAGAGCTGAAGTTTGTCCCATATTATACCTGGGCAAATCGCGGTGAAAATGAAATGACCGTCTGGGTTCATCGTAAAACTTGCTGATCAGACAGAAATGATAAAAGAATAAGTAGGCCGTTGTCAGTTGGATGAAAGATCATCCGCTGACAACGGCCCGCTTTTGTATGCAGACAAAACCGCCCGCAGCCATCTGGCCGCAGGCGGTATCTGTTGTATACCAATGTATACCAAAAATTATTTGGGGCTCTATAATAAAAGTTGGGGT
>DCTE01000057.1 GCA_002329405.1 Ruminococcaceae bacterium UBA1448
CTCGATCCAGTCGGAAGACAGCATGATTCCCTGTTCATCCAGATAATACCAGGTGCTTCCTTCCTGATACCACCCGGTGACAAAGCTCCCGCTGTCATCCAGCAGCACCCAGCCGTTCTCCAGCTGATGCCATCCTTTTGACCAGAGTCCACCGTCTGTTCCAAAATAATAGCCCGCTCCGTCAATCGTCTGAGTTCCCGTTACCAACGGTCCTTCAGCCGAAGCATAATACCGGTTGCCATTCAGAGAAATCCACTCCTGCTGGGCCATCCGGTTGTCCTCTTCCTCCCCGTAAAAGAAGTACTGCTCACCTTCGATTTCCAGCATCCCGGAAGCGTAGCCGCCCCCTTTCAGCCGAAACCGGGTCATCCCCCGGCTGGTGACAAAACGGCCTTCGACCGACTGCTCTTCAGTTCCTTCCGGCTGTTCTTCTGTTTGCTCTTGATCTTCGGCAGAGAGCAGACTGTCTATGATCTGGAAAGAAGTCTGCTGTGAAAGCTCCGCTGCCAGCTCCTCTGCCGCTGTTGCAGTCTGGGACAGCATCGCTGCTAAACAGGTCACAGCCAGTGCAACGGATACTGCTTTTTTGCGCCAGTTGTATTTCATTGGTTGTCTCTCCTCTATGCGCATCGCGCTGATAGTTTCTTGTCAGAATCTATTTTATTATACACGATTTTGCGGAATTTGAACAGAGGAAAAAGAATAAAAAAGGCGCGGGTTTTATCCCACGCCCAATCATATCTTATACCTGGCTGAAATAGGTGTTCCGTGTCCCGTCCTCCAACACAAAATGGGTTTTCAGCCGGAACAGCCGTTCGGTAATCCCTTCCGCCGCGCACCGCTCCGGGCTGCCGCAGAAGATAACCTTTCCATCCTCCATCGCTACAATCTGGTCGGCAACGGTGAACGCCTGGGTCAGATCGTGTGTGACGACCAGAACCGTTTTTCTCTCATCGTGTGCCAGACGGGACAACATCTGCATAAATCCGTATTCATACCCCGGGTCCATATAGGTCGACGGCTCATCCAGCAGCAGCAGCGGTGTTGTCTGCGCCAGGATCATCGCCAGATAGACCTTCTGCCGTTCACCACCGGAAAGACGGTCAACATATTTTTCCCACAACGGTTTTACCTCTGTAATTTCGGCCGCCCATTCAACCGCCTGACGGTCATGATCCGAAAAACGCGCCCCAAAAGGCAGATATGGGTTTCTGCCATATCCGATCAGTTCCTCCACCGTCACATGAGGAGAAAGCAGCACCTGCGGCAAAATCGCCACCAGCCGCGCACGCTCCCGACGGGTCATCCCGGCCAACGGCAGCCCGTTTTCGGTGATCAGGCCGGTATACGGCACCGTCCCGCCGACACAGCCGACCAATGTAGATTTTCCGCATCCGTTGCGGCCGATCATCGCAGTCAATGCACCTGGTTTCAGTGAAAAGCTGACGCCGTTCAGCACCGGTTTATTGCCGTACCGGACATGGATATCCTGAAAATTCATCCGCGCCATCCTCCCATCAACTCAGCGTCCGCCCCGCTGCCGCAGCAGCAAAACAAAAAAGAATGGCGCGCCAATCATCGCCATCACAATTCCGACCGGCAGTTCAGACGGCGCGGCAATAATCCGCCCAACCAGGTCGGCCAGCACAACCAGTATCCCGCCACAGAGGGCAGATGTGATCAAAACCGACCTGACACCAGTTGTAATCCGTCTGGCAATATGAGGGACAACCAGCCCGACAAATCCCAGCAGCCCGGCAAAGCTGACAACTGCCGCTGCACTGGCCGACGCCAGCAGCAGTGCTGCCAGCCGCAGCTGCCGGACATTGACCCCCAGCGACACCGCCATGCTGTCCCCCAATGCCAGCAGTCCAAGCTGCCGGGACAGCATCAACGATATAATCAATGACATCCCGATCAAAACGGCCGGCACCGCAAGTGCTTCGGTTTTGACACCGGAAAGCCCGCCGATTGAAAAAGCATTATAGGACGACAGCACATCGGTATCCAGCAGGCTCAACAGCGAAATCGCCGCGTTCAAAACCGCAGTAAATGCAATTCCGGCCAAAATGATCGAAGTCTTGTCCCTGCCGGTACGGGACGACGCAATGACGATTACCATCGTTGTCGCAAATGCTCCTGCAAACGCCGCAAACGGCAACAGCTGATAGGACAATGGCAGGAAATACAAAATCATGATGACCGCAAAGCCCGCTCCTGCGTTCACACCGATGATATTTGGCGCTGCAAGGTCATTGCCTGTCACCGTCTGAAGCAGCACCCCTGATACCGACAGCCCAATACCCGCCAGCAGCGCCCCCAGCGTCCGCGGGACACGAATGACATACATGATCAGCGTCTGGGTTTGGTACCCTTCCTGTCCCAGCAGCGCACTGACCGCTTCTTTCAGCCCCATCCCTGAGCTTCCATACCGCAGTGACAGCGCACAGGACAAAACCAGCAGCCCAACAAGCAGCGGATATACAACTGCCATCCGCTTTTTTACCTGACTGCTCATCCTGCATTCTCATCGGGGATGGTTTCGACCAGATCAATCAGATACTGATAGGCTTCATCCCAGCGGGCATTGGGCTTGAACTGGAAAAGGTCCTTCGGCAGAAAGGCATAGTTGCCCTCTGAAACCGCGGTCAGCTGACGGTATCCATCCTCAGCAAAAACGCTTTCCATATATTCTTTGGCTGCATCCTCTTTCCCCATCGTTGAAATAAAGATATAATCCGGGTCAGCAGTAATAATCTCTTCCAGAGACAATCCATCCAGCAGAACCGGTGCGTCATCCGCAATATTGTGCAGCCCCAGTTCCGCCAGCATCCCGCAGACAAAGTTATCCTCTGTCCCCTTGGCCTTGGTGGATGAATACTGCGAACCGGCTCGGATAAACAGAATATCATACCCTTTCCCTGAAAAATCCAGATCGGACAGCATCTGCTCAATCTGTTCGCTTACCTGTTCGCCATTCTGTTGATAAGCCGTCTTATCCCCGGTGATATCCGTCAGTATCGAGAGGACCGACAGGTAATCCTCAAAGCTCTCAACTTTAAAACCTGCCGCCGGAATTCCTGCTTCGGTACACAGCTCGACCGTTTCCGCCTGCGCTTCAATATCCGAAGAACCGATCACCAGATCCGGTTCATAGGACAGCAGCAGTTCATTGTCAATCATCTTCCCCGCGCCGTCGTCAACCAGCAAAACATCCTCACCTGTGAACCCGCGTTCAACCGCCTCACCAACGGTTATATCCACTTCGCCGCCTGCCAGCTGCCAGAGATCGGCAAAGGATGAAAATAATACAGCAACTGTTTCCGGTTTTTCTTCCAGTGTGACGGTATGCCCCATGCTGTCGGTAAAAGTATAGGGCATATTGCTTTCCGTCTGCTCAGTTTCCTGCACTGAGGCGGAAACATCGGAAGAAACAGCAGACGAACTTTCAGACACGGGAGCTGAACTGGATGCACTGTCCGCCGTTGCGTTCATGCCGCAGCCGCCAAACAGCAATGCAGCCAAACTGACTGCCGCTAAAATTGAGAAATGCTTTTTCATAAAGCTGGCCTTTCCTTTCAGTTAAAGGGAGATGAGGTTCAAACATACACAGACGCCCATCCCGAAAAAGGACGGGCGTCTGTATTCCATATAATCAGCTGATCAGCAGGTCGCACCGCCAACCAGATGCTTCTGAGCACCAAGGTTTTCTTCCTTGTGCTCCAGCAGGTCATTGGACAGCAGCTGCTCCTGGACATTTTCAAAGCCCAGGCGTGCAACGGTATCCGAGAAACGTTCGCCAGTGATGCCCTGATCGCGGAAGAGCAGAATCGCTTTCTCTACGATGTTCAGGACTTCGTCGCGATCGGTAAAGATCTTGTCCAGATAACGCCCCTGTGCAACACGTTTGCCCCATCTGCCGCCAATATAGATCCGGTAACCATTGGTATAGCCGGTAAAGCACTTGAACGGACATTTGCCGATGCAGCGGCCGCAATGGTTACATGCTTCGCTGTCAATCACAATCTTGCCGTCGACAACGCTTGCTGCTTTGATCGGGCAGTTGTTGACAATCTGGCAGACTTTACATCCGCGGCACTTATCATAATCAACCTCCGGTACCCGCTGGCCAATAATCCCCAGGTCATTCAGGTCGGGCTTGACACAGTTGTTCGGGCAGCCGCCGACTGCAATCTTAAACTTATGCGGCAGTTTGACATTGTTGTAGCCTTCAAAGAAACGTTCATGAATCTCTTCCGACAGCGAGAAGGTGTCAATCAGGCCATACTGGCAGGTTGTACCNNACGGACGCACCTTGGAACCAGTGCCGCCGGTCTCCAGACCAGCCTCGGCAAGATAAGCGCGCAGAGGTTCAATATTGGCATACGGAACACCCTGAATCTCAACCGTCAGACGGGTCGTCATCGCAATTTCACCGGAACCGTAGATGGAAGCAGCTTCTGCAATGGCGCGGCTTTCCTCAGCGGTGATCTTGCCGTTGCGGNNGCGGCAGTTGAAACAGTCGGGGGTGTTCTTGTCAAACAGGAAACCAAGGGCTTTTACCGCCTTTTTTTCCTCTTCGGTCACGGCAGAAGTTGACTGAACGCGGACTTCATTGACAAAAGTCGAACCTTCCAGCACAACAGTATTGGTATAACCATACGCGCGCAGTTTGTTCTGGGTCAGATACGCCCTCTTACCGCGTGCGCAGACCAGCAGCAGCTTCTCATCCTTGCCAATTCCTTCGATCGGACCGTTGAGCGTAGTGTAATCAACTACAGTTGCACCATGAATCGAAGGAACAGGGGATGCGTCAATAACACGGTAGCCTTCCGCTTTGCCCGCCATATATTCTGCCGGAGTCATACTGACCATATCGCCGTTGAGTTTGTTCNNCCGGATGGATTGCAGTCGAGAAGGGCGGCGCATAAGCAAAGTCACCATTTTCGATATCTTCCAGTTTGGCTTTCATCGAAATCGCCATGACACCGATGTCGACCATCGTATCAACACCTGCACCGCCGCCAATGCACTGAACGCCCAGCAGCATATGGGTATTCCGGTCAGCAATCATCTTGGTGATCAGGAAAGAAAAACCGGGATAATAGGTCGGACGGTCATCTGTAACCGAAACCGCTGTGATTACGTCATAGCCTGCCTCACGTGCAGCTGCCTCGCTCAGGCCGGTGCGGCCACAGTTGAGGCCGGGAAGAGCGACAATACCGGTGCCCAAAACGCCGGCATAATGCTTGTCTGCACCTGCGATAATCTGTGCAAGTGTCCGGCCTTCCAGGTTGGCAGAAGAACCCATCGGCGACCACTGACGGGCACCGGTCAGGCGGTTATGCACAACCGCGCAGTCGCCTGCTGCGTAAACATCCGGCAGGCTGGTTTCCATCCGGTCGTTGACCAGCAGCGCCCCGTTTTTCGCCATCTCAATGCCGGTATCCCGCAGGAAAGCGGTGTTCGGACGGATTCCTGCCGCCGCAATGACGATATCTGCCGACAGCACGCCTGCATCGGTTCTGACAGAATCCACCTTATCGCCGCCAAGGATATCTTTCGCGCCGACGCCGCACATGACACGAATGCCGGCTTTGACCAGATGACGGCGGATATAATCGGCCATTTCCGGGTCAAAAATATTCGGCAGCAGCTGGGAAGCTATATCAATAACGGTCACAGACAGGCCCTGACGATGAAGGTTTTCAGCAGCTTCCAGACCGATAAAGCCACCGCCGATAACAACTGCCTTCTTTGCGCCGTTCGCCTGAATATAACTGCGGATTGCAACAGCATCCTCCGGGGTACGCATCTTGAAAACGCCTTTCTTGTCCACACCGGTTACAGGAGGCAGTGCTGCCGATGCACCGGTTGCAATAACCAGACGGTCATATTCCATCTCGCCGGTGCTGCCGTCACGGTTCTTAACCGTAACCTTCTTTGCCTGTGCGTCCAGTCCGGTCGCTTCACAACCGGTGATGACATTGACACCGGTCAATGCAGAAAATTTCGCGGGAGTATTGACAATCAGCTGTTCCTCCGTCTCAATGACGCCGCCAACATAATACGGCAGGCCACATCCAGCGTACGAAATGTCATTCGAATTGGTGATCAGCGTGATTTCAGCCGACTGGTCGGCACGTTTCAGCTTTGCCGCAGTTTTGGTTCCAGCTGCAACCCCGCCAATAATGAGAACCTTCACTTGAATTCCATCCTTTCAGTTTCATGATCTTTTTTGTCCAACAACCTGTGACAGCAAAATTTTTCACCGGCACATTCCGGCCGCTCTTTTTCACAGACAACGACATCTCCGCCTTCAAATAGAATCCCCTTACCGTTCACGAAGGCGTCCGCAATCTTATTCCTTGCAGACTCGTACAGCCTGGTCACGGTTGTACGGGAGACATGCATTCGCGCAGCACATTCTGCCTGTGAAAAACCGACATAGTCCAAAAGACGGATTGTCTCATATTCATCGAGGGTAATAGTCAATCTGTTCTGATCGGCACTGCCATTCACAGGAATAAATCCCGGATTTTTAGGTTTGGCACAGATACAACGCACTTTTGCAGGCCTTGCCATTTTTGTCCTCCTTTCTCTCAGAACACCGTCCGAGTCGGGTTGTCTGTTCAGCGCTCCGTCATTGATTTTACTATACCACAATTATGGACATATGTCAATAAATTTCCCAGATTTGTAAATCAAAGCTGTTTATATATTTTTTCAAAAAAAATGGAAAAAATGCTTGACAAACCATTCTTTCCATGATATTATATATATCGTTCGGTACGCAAGTTACCGAAGCCCTTCCAAAGGGACCTG
>DCTE01000132.1:0-1392 GCA_002329405.1 Ruminococcaceae bacterium UBA1448
TTAACCGGCTTGCGGATGGTTTCACGGTAAGCGACGGTCGGGGTCTCCAGCAGAACGTCAACACCGAACTTGGATTTCAGTTTGGACAGGGTGACATCCAGATGCTGTTCGCCCAAACCGGAGAGGATCTGCTCGCGGGTCTCAGGATCGGTTGTATAGGACAGAGTGGGATCTTCTTCGAGGATACGGGCAATCGCGGTCGAGATCTTGGACTCGTCGCCCTTGCCTTTTGCCTTGACTGCCATCGAGTAGCAGGGCTTGGGGAAGTTGGGACGTGCAAGCGTGATCGGACGCGCCGGATCGCAGAGGGAATCGCCGGTATTGGCGGTCAGTTTGGAGATTGCGCAGATATCGCCTGCGGTAACTTCCTTGACCTCCTCCTGCTTCTTGCCGCGGATAAACAGCAGCTTGCCAGGACGCTCGGTTACACCAGTTCTGGTATTGAGCAGCTCGGTATCAGCGGTAATCCTGCCGGACAGCACCTTGACATAGGACAGCTTGCCGACAAACGGGTCGGCAACCGTTGCGAAGACATAGGCACAGGTGGGCTTTTCGATATCGCACTTGACCTCGATCACCTCATCCTCGGTCTCGCCTTCCTCGCGGGCAACCTCGGTCGCAGACGGGAACATCGAAACCATCGCGCCCAGCAGAAGGGTCAGGCCCTGCTGTTCCTGTGCGCTGCCGCTGAATACAGGGGTGATGGTGCCGTTGAAGATACCCTTGTGCAGGCCCTGTACCAGCTCCAGCATCGTGAATTCCTCACCGGAGAAGTATTTTTCCATCAGGTCGTCGTCAACCTCGGCGACAGCCTCAGAAATTGCGCTGACCAGGCCTTCCAAACGATGGCCCATATCGGGCAGCTTGACTTCCTGACGGGAGCCATTTTCATAAGTATAGGCTTTCATACCGATCAGGTCGATGTAGCATTTGACCTTGTGGTCCTCGATATACGGGACAACGACCGGGCAGATCTGCGCGCCGAACTGGTGTTTCAGTTCTTCCAGTACTTTATAGTAATCGGCATGGGAGGAATCCATCTTGCCGATAAAGATTGCGCGGGGTTTTTTAAGCGCTTCTGCTTCACGGAACGCCTTCTGGGCGCCGACAGTCAGGCCGGATTTGCCGGACATGACGATCAGCACGGTCCCGGCGGCGCGGATCGCTTCGGTCTGGCCGAGCGCGAAGTCAAACAGGCCGGGTGCGTCGAGCAGGTTGATCTTGGTATCGGAATACTCGATCGGAACGATAGAAAGGTTGAGAGAAGAGGTGCGCTTGATCTCCTCGGGATCATAGTCGGAGACGGTGTTGCCCTCGGTAACTTTGCCCAGACGGTCGACAGCCCCGGTACGGTAGGCGAGTGCCTCAACCAGCGTGGTTTTGCCCGAACCG
>DCTE01000132.1:1451-3621 GCA_002329405.1 Ruminococcaceae bacterium UBA1448
ACAAAAGCTATTATAGCATATTTATCCATGCGGTACAAGAGCTATTTTGCGAATTCCAATTTATTCGAGTAAAACTTTTGGGCAAAAGTTTGGCGGTTTTAGACAGTAAAATGAAACAAACTCTGTCAAAAATTCATTTTCTGCCAATATTTCTATTATTTTCCATTCTCAATCCCCTTCTCCACTTTTTCAAAAGGTGAAACAACACAAACGGTTCTTGACAAACATGCTCAGGTGTTTTATCATAAATATAGTAAACTGGAAAGGTGGATTTTATGGATATTTGTACAATTTCTGCTCCTTCCGGGCAATTCCGCGGTAAAATGGAAGAAAACGCGGTCTTTTTCCTCGGCATCCCCTATGCCCATGCTGGCCGTTTCCAGCGTCCTGAGCCGGCTGTCTTCCCGGAGGGGCTGGACTGTTTTGCCTATGGCCCGAAGTCAATCCAAAACCCACGGGACATGCGCGGTGCGGTAGAAGGCCCCTTTTCGGAAGACTGTCTTTCTTTAAATATTGTCTGTCCCCGCCGTAACCCGGACGGAAAACCGCTGCCCGTCCTGCTGGATATCCACGGCGGTGCCTTCCAGACCGGTTCGGGGAGGGATTGTGGGCTGTTTACGCTGGTGACGGAAGAAAAAGCCCCGCTGATCGTCGTTTCGATCAACTACCGGCTGGGTGCGCTCGGTTTCCTCTATTTAAAAGATCAGCTGGACAGCTGCCAGGCGGATGGCAACCTCGGGATGTACGACCAGCTGTGCGCACTCAAGTGGGTGAAAGAGAATATCGCGTCGTTTGGCGGCGACCCGGAAAACATCACGCTGCACGGCGTATCAGCCGGCGGCAAATCGGTCGGCGCGATGATGCTGGCCCCGGAAGCCAAACCGCTGTTTACCAAAGCTATCCTCTCGTCCGGCGGCATCATGGCGGTGCGAACGCCGGAGACAGCCCGGATTCTGTCAAAGCGTTACCTGGACATCCTAGGGCTTGAAGATATAAAGGATATTCTCAGCTGCCCGGTCGACAAGATTCTCGCCGCCCAGCTGGAATTTGCAAAGAGTGCCGGGTCAACCTGTCTGTTTGGGCCGGTCGCGGATGGAGAACTGATTCCGCTCAACTGGAAAGAGGATATCCGCTCGGAAAACGGCTGGATAGGCAATACCCTGATCGGAAACAACCTGCATGAACTGATGTTCTTTGCGTTCAATCCCCATCTGCTGGAGGCAGCTCCCGGCATTGCGGCCGAGCTGTTCGGCGACCGGGCAAAATACGCCGAAGCCGCTTTTGCAGAGCTGTCAAAAGATGCGGCTGATGACAAAGAAAAGGTCGACTGTTGGGTCAAAGTCTTTTCCGATTATATGTACCGTTCCCATGGGGACAACCTCGCACAGATTCTCGCGGCACGCGGCGGATNNGTCTGGACCTATTCCTTTGATTATCCGCCCGCTCACCATTCACAGGATGCGGTAACGCTCCATATGGGCGGCAGCGCGGACGGCCCTGTCCCTGACCCTGCGCCGGATGCAAAAGAGGTCAAGGACCGGATTATGAAGGCGATGAGAAGTGCGTTTGCAGACTTCGTCACCAGCGGCGACCCCAATACCCCGCTGCTGCCGGAGTGGGGCTGTGTAACACCCGGTCACTATGAACGGATGCACTTTGACCGGGAATTTACGTTTGATGACCCTGAAACACCGTCGCTCGGCGAGTTCCCGGATGATGTAATTCATCTCAACTCAACTTAAGATGTGAAGCCCCGGAAATGGGCTGTACATAAATACTGACAGAAAGAGGTAATCATTATGGCATTTCGTAAAGACTTCCTTTGGGGCGGCGCGACCGCAGCCAACCAGTACGAGGGCGGCTGGAACGAAGGCGGACGCGGCCCGTCGATCGACGACGTCCTGACCGGCGGCACGAAAGATTCTCCCCGCGTGCTGACCTATGTCCTTCCGGACGGCAGCAAGCATACCACCACGATGTTTGGCGTCAACAACCTCCCCGAAGGCGCACGCTTCACCCAGTTTGACGAGTATCTCTACCCCAACCATGAGGCGACTGACTTCTACCACCATTATAAAGAAGACATCGCGCTGATGGGCGAAATGGGCTTCAAATGCTTCCGTCTGTCCATCTCCTGGTCGCGCATCTTCCCGACCGGCATGGATGAGAC
>DCTE01000103.1:0-617 GCA_002329405.1 Ruminococcaceae bacterium UBA1448
CGCTTCATCCCTTTTGAAAAGGTGTTAATCCGCTTGCGCTCCGGCAGCGAAAACCCTTCCACCAGTTCGTCATAGACGCCGTTGTCAAATTCCGGGTAAAACCGGCGGTAAAACTGCTTCATCTGGTAAAGGGTCGACTGCTGGATAAACCAGGGTTCATCCGCGACCAGAAAAATTTTGGATTTGACCGGCGGGGTTTNNGGGTTTTCATAGACCGGTTCGCTGTCAACCCACAGTTTCCCTTCCTCCGCCTCGTATATGCCGGCAATGCAGCGCATCAGGGTTGATTTCCCGGCACCGTTTGAACCGACCAGCCCGTAAATCGACCCGGGCGCGATCTCCAGCGTGATATCGTCAAGTGCCGCAAAGCTGCCGAACCGCTTGACCAGATTTTCCACACGGATCATTTCTGTTCCTCCTTTTCAACATTTGCCCATCTGTTCATCCGGCTTCTTGCGAATCGTCATAGATCACATTCAGCTGATCGGTCAGCTCGCTTTTCTGAAATCCCAGCGACTTTGCCTTTTGGGCCGCCTCGATAAATTCCCCCAGCATCTTTTTCCGCACGTCTTCCATCTGAAAAACATCTCCCCGAATAAAACTTCCCCTGCCGGCAA
>DCTE01000103.1:629-3552 GCA_002329405.1 Ruminococcaceae bacterium UBA1448
GTTAATCCCCAGTTCCCGGGCAAGCGCCCGTACACTCGGCAGCTGATCGTCCGCTGACAGTATCCCCATGCTGCACAGCCGGATGACTTCATCCTTCAGCTGCTGATAGATCGCGCCTTTCCCGCCGCGCAGATCAATCTGAAACATATAATTCCTCCTTTCCCAGGTGTATGATGTGTATTAGCTGTATTATGCGTCCTAGTACACTTAGATTATAACATTCCATTCACTCCCTGTCAATAGCTTCTGACAAATAAAATAACCTGTTTCCACGCAAAAAGGCAGAAACAGGTCTTGTCTATATTTTGAATCAGGTATTAAGCCTCTTCAAGATGAGAGTCGATCTTTTTGATCCATTTCCCGCTCTTCAGCCGCCAGACGCACCAGACAGCCTTGATCACCTGGTCGATACGGATGCAGAAATAAATCCAGAATGCCGGGAAATTCCAGACAAATCCGGCCAGGCATCCAAGCGGAATCGAAACGACCCACAAAAACAGAATGTCCGCGACCATCAAAAATTTGGTATCTCCGCCGCCGCGCAGCACCCCTTTGGTCAGAATCGAGTTCATCGCCTGGAAGAAGACAATAACCGCGACAGCGTCCATCAGCTGAAAAGCAATCCCGCGGGTTTCTTCAGTGATCTTGTAAAAACCAATGACCGGCTCGGCGATCACCAGGATAATTCCTGCGGCAACCAGCCCGAAAATCGCACCAAGTGCCAGAAAGGTATAACCCTGTTCCTGCGCCTGTTTGACCTTGCCTTCGCCCAGCGTATGGCCGGTAATGATCGCAGAGGCGTTGCTCATCCCCTGAATCAGGACGGTCGTCAGCTGCATCGTAACAGCGGCAATCGAGTTTGCAGAGACAAAGTTGGAGCCCAGCCGTCCATAAACCATCGCGACCGCTGTATTGCCGAATCCCAGCAGCCCGTCACTGATCAGGACAGGAATGCAGATGCGGATATAATCGCCCCAGATATCCCCGCAATGGCAGAAAAAGTCTTTGATCCGGTAGCCGACCTCATTCTCCTTCAGCCAGAAATACCCGCAGATGACCACAAACTCAAAAGTACGGGAAATCAGCGTTCCCAGGGCCGCACCGGCAACCCCCATCTCGGGCGCACCAAACTTACCAAAGATAAACACATAGTTCGCCCCAACATTTATAAAGAATGCGCCAATCGAAGTATACAGCGGGATATGTACCTTGCCGATCGAGCGCAGGACAATAGTCGTCGTCAGCGAAAGGCCCTGCAATAAAAAGCAGGGAATCGACCAGCGGTAATACCGGATACCCTCATAGATAACCGCGTCCTCATTGGTATACAAACTCATCAGCAAACCGGGAGCGACAATCGCTGCCACCGTGAACAGCAGCCCGAGGCAAAGCAGCAGCCGGTACATTATGGTGACCGACTTTTTCAGTGAAAAGATGTCCTGCATCCCATAATACCGGGAAATCAGCACCGATGCGCCCATCCCCATCCCCATGCAGAAGATCTGGAAAAGGGAAAAAACCTGGTTCGCCTGAGACGCCGCTGACATTGCCACTTCGCCCAGCCGCCCCAGCATGATGTTGTCCATCATATTGACACCAATTGTAATCAGGCTTTGCAGCGAAATCGGCAATGCAATAGTAATCAGCTTTTTATAAAAACTTCGATCCCGGACAAAGATCTGCATGCAAAATGCACCCTTTCCTGTTTACAATAAATTCACGTACTTCTATAGTATACGATATAAATTGCAGTTTTGTCAAGTTGTTCGCATTCTGAATTGACAGCAAAAAGGCGCAGCCGGTACAGCTGCGCCTTTTCGGAAAAGGTAAAATCTTTTATGTTTCTTTTTTGCTGTTTTGCATCTTCTCACGGAAGCGCTGGTTCCACTGGTCATACCGTTCAATCTTACCGTCCAGCCGCGCTACCGTCGCCTGCATTTCTTCGATCCGTTCCAGCAGCAGACGGCGCTGCTCGATCAGCAGATCTTTCCTGGCCTGAATCGTTTCATCCCCCTGCTGATAGAGGGTGACATATTCAATCAATGCCTCGATCGTCAGCCCGGCAGAGCGCATACATTTGACAAATCCGACCCAGTTGCAGTCATCGTCGGTATAGTCCCGGATGCCACCGGCAGTCCGGTGAACCGGCGGAATCAGGCCGATCCGCTCATAATACCGCAGGGTATCGGCAGAAACCCCATACTTTTTGCTTACTTCAGCAATTGTCATTGAGACGGCCTCCCGTTTATTTATTCAGGTGTTCAGCACGGAACTGCTTATAGTCCGCGAGGTTTTCCGCCAGCAGTCGGGGGGTATCCAGCCCGTAAGGACAGCGGGATGCACAGGCCCCGCAATGCAGGCAGTTTTCAATCTTCATCATTTCTGCGTTCATCTCATCGGTCAGCCAGCTCTGATAGGGAGAGCGGCGGAGCAGCAGGCTCATCCGCGCCGCATTCTGAATCGGGATACCGACCGGGCATGGCTGGCAGTAGCCGCAGCCATGGCAGAAGTTGCCGGCAAGCTCGGCTCGGTCGCGGGCAATCAGCTGTTTCATTTCCTCGTCGTATGCCGGCGGGTTCTTTTCCAGCTCCAAAAACTCCTGCAATTCCGATTCTCTCTGGATGCCCCAGATCGGCACAACCCATGGGTGCTGCTTCATAAACGCAAAGGTCGTCCGCGCATTGGTGATCAGGCCGCCGGCCAGTCCTTTCATCGCGATAAAGCCCATGTCGTGGTCGCGGGCAAGCTCGGCAAGTGCAATATCCTTTTCATCCGAAATGGACGAAAACGGGAACTGCAAAGTATCGTATTTGCCGGACAGCACCGCATCCCAGGCCAACTGGTTGCGATGGTTGGTGATGCCGATAAACCGAATCCACCCCTTTTTCTGCGCCTCCAGCAGCCCGCCATAAAGAGAATCGGG
>DCTE01000103.1:3564-8281 GCA_002329405.1 Ruminococcaceae bacterium UBA1448
TTCATCCGGCGCAGGCTCAGCTCAATATGTTTGAGCAATGTTGCTTTGTCCGACGCGCCGGATTTGGTGGAAATAATGATATTGTGACGGACATCGGAGAGTGCTTCACCGATCTTTTCCTCACTGTCGGAATAGGCGTTTGCAGTGTCAAAGTAGTTGATACCGCCGTCATATGCCATACGGAGCAGCTTTTTTGCTTCATCCATGCTGACCCGCTGTACCGGCAGCGCACCAAACGAAGACGCGCTGACCATCAGACCGGTACGCCCAAGTTTAATCATATCCATCCTCTGATCATCCTTTCTGAAACTGGTTATACGAGACAATAGGTTCTTCTATTTTCAGGATACACTATGGAGTGGACTCCAGGTCAAGGGGTTTTTCAACATTTTTTATTATACCACATCTGACGGCTTTTTCCAGCCGCATTCAGCCCGTTTTCTCTCTTTTTCGCCCAAAAGCGGCAAAGCTCCTTGATTTTTTTCTGATAACTGTTATAATAAAATAAAGTTATGCAGAAAGGTTGTATCTATATGGCAAAACCGACTCCCATCACACAGGAACAACTAAAGAATTTTTCCAGACATTATCATGACAGCCCGCTCCGCCAGCTGGCTACCTGCGCGCTCGCCAAATCTGAAATGGCTGATGTCGCCTACTGCACGCCCGGCGCCGCTGCCATGCTGCATAAATTTTCCATCGAAATCCCGACGCTCCCTGTCACCAATCAGAAACACAGCGGCCGCTGCTGGCTGTTTGCTTCATTAAACGTCCTGCGGGAAAAGATTGCAAAGGAAAAAAATCTTGACAAGTTTGAACTTTCCCAGAGCTTTGCGGCTTTCTGGGATAAATTTGAACGCGCCAACTACTTTCTTGAGTCGATCATCCAGACCGCTACACTGCCAACTGACGACCGGGTTGTCCAGCACATTCTGACGACCGGCGTTCATGACGGCGGTCAGTGGGATATGTTTGTCAATCTGGTGGAAAAATACGGGATTATCCCGAAAGACGCGATGCCGGAGACTGCACAGAGCGGCAATACCCAGATGATGAACCGGATGCTGAACCAGAGCCTGAAAAATGCGGCAATCCATATCCGTCAGATGATGGCCCAGGGCAGCGGCATGAAGAAGGTAGATGAATACAAGGTTTCGGTGCTGGATAAGGTTTACGGCTATCTTTGCAGCTGCTACAGTGAACCGCCGAAACACTTTGATTTTGAATATGTCGACCGCAAGGGAGAATACCATATCGAGCGGGGCTATACCCCCTCCAGCTTTTATGAAAAATACATCGGCGAAATGGTGCAGGATACCATTTCGATCATCAACGCACCGACGGACGACAAGCCTTATTACCGCACNNTACTGTTTCGATGCTGGGCAACATTGTCGACGGACGGGATGTCTGCTACCTCAATCTGCCGATGAGTGAATTCAAGGAACTGATCATCCAGCAGCTGAAAGCCGGCCAGCTGGTATGGTTCGGCAGTGACGTCGGCAAATGCGGCAGCCGTGAAGAGGGGCTGTGGGATACCGGCAGCTTTGATTACGAGCTGCTGACCGGCCTGGATCTGGAAATCAACAAGAAAGACGGTCTGGATTACTGGTTCTCGGCGATGAACCACGCTATGGTGATCAGCGGCGTCAGCCTGGATGAAAACGGTGCTCCCATCCGCTGGAAGATTGAAAACAGCTGGGGCGACGAAAAGGGCAACAAAGGCTATTATGTATGCAGCGACAGCTGGTTTGACCAATACGTCTATCAGGCAGTTGTCAGCCGCGGCACGCTGGGTGACAAGGTTTCCCTGCTGGATCAGAAGCCGATTGTCCTTAACCCATGGGACCCGATGGGATCGCTGGCAGACTGATCTTTCGAATAAAACACTTTCTGAAAAATCCTCCTTTCCACAATGGAAAGGAGGATTTTTGCTGATTATATGCCGGGAATAACAAAAACCGGACCTGCATAGAAATAGGACAACATGAAAGGAGCGCTGTCCTATGACCTATCGCGCCGATTCTTCTACTTTTTATTCACCTGCACGCGCCACCCCTTCACGGGAAACTGCTGAACCACAGACAACTCCTGCAACAACTGAAACAGATGATCGTTCAATTCCTTCCCCACCTCCCCAACCCGCCGTCCGAATGACTGAGAGAACATATTCTCCACAGGGAATCACCCCGCTGACCGCGGTGCTTTGGGGCATCACAGCAGCGGGCGTCTGGCTGGGATGCAGAAGCGGGATACAAGCAGCACCCTCTATCCTGCAAAGCTGCCTGTCAGGCGCGGTGGCGCTGCTGTTCATCGGATGGTGTGGATTCTCGGCAGCCGGACAGGCTGGATGTTTAGCTGCACTGGTAGCGGAAGGAATCGCAGCCGGATGCGTGGCAGCAGGTGTATGGGCTGAAAAAGGCGAACTGCTGACCCTGCTGCCAGTGGTACTGCTCCTCCCGGTGACCGTGTGGGCAGCCGGCAACAGCATCCGTAACTCCGGGAGAATCTGGCATTGTCTGCGAAAAGGACATAACCCGCCCAACCTCAAACGCTACCTGCTGCGTACGCTGCTGGCGGAAGCAACTTGCGGGGTGGTACTGGCAGCAGGCTGGTTACTCGGACGGTAATCCCAGTTTTTCCCGCGCAAGCATCCGTTCCCCGGCAGAAAGGGTGGTTGCTCCCGGTTGTCCGACTGTGACGGTCTGATAGCCCGCACCCATATACAAAAACCATCGGAGAAACTTCTTTTCATTATAATAATCCATCACCGAGATATCCCCTTCACTCCAGTAAACCAGCGTTTCAAACAGTCCATCATCCCGGTTGAATGCGTCGCTTGTAAAACGCTGTCCGAGAAAGGCCGTCAGAATCTCCGCCTGTCCCGGAAGCTGCCCGTCACCCGATTCGTCCATCAACATCAGCAGCGTCGGGCCATCCAACAGGTGCCTGCCGACCGGGATGTCCAGTGTCTCGCTCTGGTAGCGGTCGTGAAAATCCCATTCCATCCCGCCGAGTACCGTTACCATCTTTTCGGCATTTTCCCGATCAAACCGGACAACCCGGTCGACACTGTCCTGCCCCAGAAGATCCCGAACACCTTTGACTGCATCGGTGAAGGTACCGGCAGCCTGCCGCAGAGATGTTCCCGCCCCCGTCAGCAGACTGTCCGGGAAGGTAACCACAGCCATCTCACCTGTGGTCGGGCTGATCCGCAGCAGGAAGTAATGGGACGGCTGTTCTCCCTCCCCATCCACCACGACCAGCAGCCGGTTATCATCTTCAGCAGTCGGATGGTAGTTGTCCAGTGAATGGTCAGCAGACAGATTGCTGCCAGAGAGCGGAGCATCCGAACTGCCGGGCGGATGAAACAGCTCCCCATTGCGGCTGGTTCCCGACAGGACAATCAGCATGACCAGCAGCAGTACCGCAAGACTGATGCCAAAAGTCAGGACAAATGTCACCCCGCCGGACAACCCCTTTTTGGGGGCCAGCTCAGTTTCGTAAATTTTACCATAGGAATGGTCCTGTTCCTGCTGTTCTCTGAGCGTTTCAGCAATCTCTTCCATGACCTGTTCTTCGTCTCCGCTTCCCAGCATCCCTGTTCATCCTTCCCGTATTTTTTGCCGTAATCCGGCTGCATTGCTGCGTGTATCTCCAGTATAGCCGGAATGGAATGCAAATATGCCCGAATCCTGCACCGCAGTTTCTGGCGAAAACTATAGAGAGCCCGCCTCTTCCGACATGATTTTCAGTCAAATATACGGGATTGTGCGGAATTTTGCAATCAGCGGTATCAATCCTTGCAATCAGGCAGGCTTTCTTGTATAATAAAGAAAATATGATTAGGATATTTGTCCTTAACGGGAATCAGGAGGTAGCTTATGCGTGCTATTATTTCGGTCGTCGGTAAAGATACAGTCGGCATCCTCGCCAAAGTCAGCGCTCTGTGCGCTGAAAACAAAGTCAATGTCGTCGATGTGACCCAGACAATCCTTCAGGATATGTTTGTCATGATCATGATGGTCGATATCTCCGCCATTACCTGCACCTTTTCGGATTTTTCCGATCAGGTAACCGGTTACGGCAAAGAGGCCGGTCTGGTTATCCACGTCATGCATGAGGATATCTTCAATTCGATGCACACCATCTGACATGTCCTGGCCTTTGTGCCGCATCTTCAATCGCAGGAAAGGCGGGTTACTTTTGATAAACGTACATGATATTATGGAAACCATCCAGATGATTCAGGAAGAAAATCTGGATATCCGCACCATTACAATGGGCATCTCTCTGCTCGACTGCTGCGACGCCGACATCGACAGAAGCTGTGAAAAAATCTACGAAAAGGTCTGCCGGAAGGCCGAACATCTGGTTGCAACCGGTGAAGAAATTGAAAAGAAATACGGCATCCCGATTGTCAACAAACGTATTTCGGTCACACAGATTGCCGTACCGCTGGCTGTTTCAGGAGGAAATCCGGTCAAATACGCGCTGACGCTGGAAAAATGCGCCAATACCTGCGGCGTCAACTTTATCGGCGGATATTCCGCGCTGGTCCAGAAAGGCTTTGCTGCTGGTGACCAGGCACTGATCGAATCCATCCCTGAAGCACTGACTGTCACCGACCATCTCTGCTCGTCGGTCAACGTCGGTTCGACCAAGGCCGGTATCAATATGGACGCAGTCAGAATGATGGGCGGCATCGTCCGCCGGA
>DCTE01000067.1:0-198 GCA_002329405.1 Ruminococcaceae bacterium UBA1448
AGAGGTTTCCAGACGAACCAGAACGACTTTCTCGCCATTCTCGTTCCATTCCTTTGCGTCTTCAGCAGTGAAGACGATCTTGCCGCATGCAGCACCAGGAGAAGCAGCCAGAGCTTTCGCAACAGGGGTAGCAGCCTTCAGGGCAGCGGGGTCAAAGGTGGGATGGAGCAGAGCGTCCAGGTTTCTGGGGTCGATCAT